>WGED01000152.1 GCA_015492915.1 Cyclobacteriaceae bacterium | reverse complement strand
GCCTGTAACCAGTACTGTGGATTGTCTGAAAGCTGCTGATAATTCCGTCAGATACTTTTCAATCTTCCCATTTACCGGGGAGGTGGTCATCACAGTAAGTAAATAATCCGGATTGAGAGAGTCATAGATATCCTTGAGGTCCTGACGGGGCACGTTCTGACCAAGATAAATCACACGGTTGTTCCGGGACTTTAAAATATAGGCAGAGAATAACAATGAAATCTCATGGAGTTCATTTTCCGGAAGAAACAGTAAAAAGGTATTTCTCGCTTCGGCAGGGTTGACTAGCTGGCCGTCAATGGCAACAATGAGCTTCTGACGGATAAGATTTGATATAAAATGTTCTTGCACCAGCGACACAGCTCCTGTTTGCCACAGCACGCCAATCTTTTTGAAAAATGGGTATATCAGATTGAGCATGGTTTTTTCCAAACCGAACCGCAAGATATTAGTGCTGAGGATCTTCTCGAAACTATCTTCATCGAGCTCGAGCATGGCCAGGGTAAGGCCCTGGATTTGTTCAGGGAATCCCGTTTTGCGATCCATCAGTCTCTGCACCTCTGTGCGCAAGTCCTCATCGGACATATCGCAGATGGTCGAAATTTTAAGCCCGTTATCTTTCAGAAATGCCACATTGAGCACGAGCTTCAAATCCTCATCGTCGTAATACCGGATGTTGGTGCAGGTTCGTTTTGGCTTTATAAAGTTATAACGCTGCTCCCAAATACGCAGGGTATGCGCTTTGATGCCCGACAATTGCTCGATTTCTTTAATGGAATAAAAAGACATGGTATAGGTTTTTCACATCTTAAAAAGTGCAGCACTACCCTCCTATTACCAGACTGATGCCACAGATGTCGTTTTTCTTTACTATAAACAGGAAGTCCTCCTGATTGTTATCGGTTCTTTGAAATTTTGGCATATTTTTTCAGCTATTTGCCGGAAACGGCATATCGGTCCGGGGATAAGATGGTTTTTTGTTTTCTCTGTGAATTGCATGATCATGCCCGAACTTTTCGCCCTTTTGATGCATTTCAAAATGAAATACACTAATTTTCCAATTCATGAAAAAATGGTGCTTTTTTCTAATACTGCTTCTGCCTGTACCGGGACACACCCAGGCCCCGGAAGACCTGATGGTCGAATTCCTGAGAGCGCCCACTTTCATCGCAATAACTGATGAAAAGCCCGAATTCTCATGGGTCGTGCCTCCGGCAATAAACAGCCAGACCGCCTGGCAAATACAGGTTGCGACCGAAAAAGGATTGCTGCTAACCGGACAGCCTGATCTTTGGGATGCGGGTAAAATTATTGACAGAAAGTCAGTCAACGTCGAATATGGAGGCACACCATTGCCATCACACAGTAAATGTTTTTGGAGAGTGCGGATTTGGAATGCCGGTAATCAAGCGACAGAATTTTCAGAAATACAACAATTCAAAACAGGCGATCTGAGTCCCTGCGGCAATGCTTCCAACAGCTTTATTATTACATACAAACCACCTGAGAAACTTATAAAAAAGACGAACGGGCACTATTATATTGATTTTGGCAGGGATGCTTTTGGAACACTCATGCTCAAAATCATACCTGTGCAAAAAGAAACGATAATCATCCGCCTTGGAGAAAACAGCAATGGCGAATACAGTGTAGATAAAAATCCGGACGGCAATATCCGGTATCAAAAAGTAAAGCTGGAAGTGGTCCCCGGCCAAAGTGAGTATACTGTAAAATTGCCTCCTGACAAGAGAAACACAGGCCCAAGGGCTGTTCACTTGCCCGATTCCATCGGTGTCATCATGCCCTTCCGCTACTGTGAGATCGAAAATGCCTCATTTCCCATAGAAAAGGAAAACGTACGGCAACGGATCGTGCATTATTACTGGGAAGATGATCAAAGTTATTTTACTTCCTCCGACACCATCCTGAATCAGATCTGGGAATTATGTCGATATTCTATCAAGGCGACGAGCTTTTGCGGGCTTTATATCGATGGCGACCGGGAGCGGATCCCCTACGAAGCGGATGCGCTCATCAACCAACTGGGGCATTACTGCACCGACAGGGAATACACCCTGGCGCGCCGCACGAACGATTATTTTATCGATCACCCGACGTGGCCTACGGAATGGATCCTGTACACGCCATTCCTTTTTTACTATGATTACCTGTACACCGGAAATACCGAAGCCATCAGACAGCATTGGAAAAAGCTCAAATACAAGACGCTCACGACACTGGCCAGGGAGGACGGGCTGCTGGATACTTCGCCCGAAAACCAGACTGATGAACTGATCCTTCAGCTCGGGTTTGACGATCCCAAAACGCGCATTAAGGACATTGTTGACTGGCCACCGGCACAGAAAGATACAGGATGGAAGCTGGCCACAGAAGAAGGTGAACGGGATGGTTTTGAATTCAAAAAAATCAATACAGTCGTTAATGCTATTTATTACCAGGCGCTGAAGTTCATGGCGGAAATGGCCGGGGCGATCGGGGAAAAGGAGGATGCTGCATTTTATGAGGAACAGGCAAAAAAAGTGCACATGGCCTTTAACAGGGTGTTGCTCGATCCTTCACGGGGGTACTACATCGATGGAGAAGGATCGCAGCACTCAACCCTCCACGCCAATATGTTTCCGTTGGCTTTTGGCCTGGTGCCTGAAAAACATAAACCTGCTGTCATCAAATTCATCAAGTCACGGGGCATGGCATGCAGCGTGTACGGCGCACAATTCCTGCTCGACGGCCTGTACCGGGAGGGCGAGGCAGATTATGCCTTGCAACTCATGACCGCCACACACGATCGCAGTTGGTGGAATATGATCGATGTGGGCTCTACCATTACGATGGAAGCCTGGGATATGAAGTATAAGCCAAATTCAGACTGGAACCATGCCTGGGGGGCGGCACCTGCAAACATTATTCCCCGCTGGCTGTGGGGTATACAGCCAACGGCGGCAGGATTTGAAAAATGCATTATTAAACCTCAATTATCGAATCTGTCTCATGCTGAAATTAAGGTCCCGACAATCCGCGGAATTATTTTTGCTAAATACGACCGCATGAAAAAAAGCCATATTTTTCATATAAATTTGCCCGGTAACATGGAAGCAACTTTTGATGGCTCCCTGATTGATTTCATAAAAATGAAATTCCAGGGTAAACCCATAGAGAGGGTCAAGACGAAAAAAATAGTGCTGGAAACCGGAGAAAACGTAATTGAATTAATATTCTAATCGATGGCAACCAAGGACCTTTATCCCATTATTTTCACATGTGCGGGCACACTTGTCGTAAATATCCCGTTCGGTTACTGGCGGGCGCGATATAAAAAACTGTCGCCCATGTGGTTCCTGTTCGTCCACCTTCCCGTGCCGCTGGTGGTCGTGATCCGCTCCTTAAATCACATCAAACTCTCATGGGGACTGGCGCCTTTTCTGATAGCGAGTTATTTCACAGGGCAATGGATCGGCAAAAAATGGCGCGGGGCGAGGGAAGCAAAAAAAGCGGGAGACCGCAAAAACATCAATACTTAGCTTTCTGACGGTCGTGTAAAATGCCCAGTTCTATCCAGTTGGCCAGTGCCTGGCGGTTGTCGCTGATCACGAATCGTAACTGATCTCGGTAATTACGGATATTACCCAGCTCAATATAAACCATGGGCGGCAGGGTATTTTTGATCATGTACAGCCCACTGCGGGCCGAAACAGTGCCATGGTATGGCCTGCCAGGCTGATGGCGTGCGTATTTAGCTTTAAAGACCCTGTGGATTTCCTGGGCCAGCTTTTTTCCGCGCTTGCTGTTATGATGATGATAGAAAAAAACATCGATATTCTGTCCTTTACTGCGGCTGTCAACGTGGATAACAATAAGTCGCTGGAATTTACCCTTGTTTTGTTTATATAATTTGTTGATCACGTCTGCGCGTTGCTTAAGTCTTTGTTTCTGATTTAGCGGAATGGTTTTGCCGGGCCATACTTTTTCCTGTTTGTCCATTCGCAGGATCGCCTCATCGCGAATGCCGTCGTTGCTGTCCTGCACGATCAGATACACCTCGGCCCCATGAGAGATCAGATTCCTGGCAAGGCGTAAAGTAACATCATAAGCATATTCGTCTTCGGTAAGCGTGTATTTGCCGTACTTTCCCATAGCGCCCGGATCGGGCCCGCCATGCCCGCTGACAAGGTAATAGACCGCCCCCTCTAATTTTCGATCAATAATCGGTACTTTCTCATGCTTTTTACCAAAGATCGGGTACACCATTACCGATGGTCTGGAGGACCTTTCTTTTTTCGGCGCAGGAGTTTTGACGATCTCCGGCAACAGATAGGTATTGCCTGCAATCAGGACAGTATCTCCCTGCAGCTTTTTGCTGTTCAGCTTTATAAATGAATTTTTGTACTTAGCCGGGGACAGATCATTGCGCAACAATACTTCATAAATACCCTCCCACTCCTGCGCAACAACGATATTGTCATCATATTGCGCAAAAAGGTTATAGGCAAATGAAAAATTTAGAAAAAGTACAATAGCGGGAAACAACCTCCACCTCATCCTGATGACAAATTGATGATTTTCAGGTTGCGAATATAACGAAAGGTTTTGGGTGGAATTACTTTTTCGACAGAGTAATGAAAATTAACCCGAATAATCCAGGAAAAATTAATGAAACGCTTAAAGCGCTGACCGACAAAGCATTGATTTTTCCCAATGAACTGTTTATTAATCTTCAATTCCGGGCTGTGTGAAATCTATGATTATTTACGTAAATACCGGACTATCAATGCTTTGTTTCATGTATCGCTGGTTCTATGTGCATAATACAGGTTAAAATCATCAACTCCAAATAAGGCAAATTTCTCTGTTGCAGATTTATTTTTGAAATAATGCCCTTTTTCTCATGAGCCTAACCTTATGTAGTTTGCTGCACGTTTATTTTCTTCAGATCCGTGTTTTCCTATTGCCCCCGCCGGCACAAAGTGAAGACCAAAATAGTTGTTTTTCCATAGGGGGCCTATTGTTTACTGGATAAACCGTACGATTCTTTCTTTCACGCGTTCCGTATCCATCCAGTACTCACGACTGAATACATTAGTGTATTTCCAGTTTTTGTCCGATAGTGTAAAAGGTGTGTATACATGATAATCCTTGACCGAAACACTCTGATAATACAGGTCGTCGTCGGTGAGTATGAGACCGAGATACTGATCTTTTGATTTTACAGTCAGATCGGCAAACGGCATCTCCTCTTTCAGCTCAAATTTGACTTGTTTTCCATAGGATAGATGTTGCAATTTATTTTTCAGGTACCAGTCGGCGCGATGACCGGGAATCTCAGGCAGCGAAGGTTTGTATCGGCCTTGCGACACTTCCAGCGCATACCGGAGATAATCCCTCAGAAGCTTTGGCCCGTCATTTTTCACATCATCTACCTTTAGTTGCTGAGGCAAAATACTCGAGACAACGATTACCTTTTCCCTCGCCCTTGTTACAGCCACGTTCAGCCGGTTTTCCCCTTTCGGAATATTAAGGGTGCCGAAATGATGGTGCATTTTTCCTTTCTCATCAGGCGCATAGGCAATGGAGAATATGATAATGTCCCGTTCATCTCCCTGTACATTCTCGATGTTTTTGACAAAAAGATCTTCCGGCAATTCCATTTCACCGGCCATAACTGCTTCATCCAGTTTGTCCATGATCAGGTCCTGTTGCCTGGCGTTGAATGTAACGACACCAATGTTTTTGCCGGGTTCCTCCCGTACTATTTTCCTGATGATGTCAATTACTTTTTCCGCCTCGGCGTCATTTGTCTGGTTCGACCATACACCATCCACCTTTACATAGTCAATGGCGGGTTTCCCTTCGTCGAGCACCTTTTTATCAGGCAAAAGTGTGAGGCCGCCTTTATAAAAATGACGGTTGGAAAAATCTATGAGATCGAGCGACTTGCTCCGGTAATGGCCTCTTAACTGCATCTGCATGAGGTAGGCACCGGCAAGATCAAGCAGCGACTCCACCTCCAGCGAGATATCCGCCTCATCGCCTCCTTCCTCATCCCACCTGACGCGATACAGATCGAACGGACTTAATTGCATTTTGTCTCCGGTCACAACTACCTGCTTGCCCCTGTACATGGCCGGGATGCCCTGCTCGGTAAAACATTGTGAAGCCTCATCAAAGATGACAAGATCAAACATCTGTTGCATGGGAAAAATCGCCGATACGGCTTCCGGACTTGCCATCCAGCACGGCAACAAGTTAAAAAGTTCATGCTCAAACGTGCTGACCAGTTTACGGATAGGCCACAACTGTTTCTTCTTCTCTACCTGGTGCTTCAGGTCTCTGTAGGTAACCATATTGTTCAGTCTGTTAAACTCAACATCCTCATAGGTTCGTTCGCGTGCCTTGAGCAAAGTTATCTCGTTGCTGATCTGCAACTTTTCACTCACAGCCTCCTGCAACTCAATATTCATCCTGTCGAATTTCAGTGAGTTGACCGACCGGAGCACGGGGTATTTTGTTTCAATATGATCGATCCATGCCATCCAGATACTATTGCGAAACACCCCGGCAAATTCATCTTCCGATTCATATTCCTGCAACTCGAGCAGCTTTTCAATAACTGTCCGTTCATTAGTTGTCAGATCGTTTTTCAAATTGTCAAAATCGCACAATGCGTCAAAGTCACGGTCCAATGCGGCGATCATCTTACCGCTCAGGCTGTGATCGGCCAAAATCATATCAATCCTGGCATCTCTGAAATATTCCTCCCATTCTTTCTTTCTCGCAGGAATATCCTTCAAAATCATATATAATTCATTGACTTTTTCGGTAAACTGTTTCCTGGTGAGGCCTGCCGTTCCAAAATACGCCTTGAAATTTCTGTATTGATTAAAGATCATATAAGCCGTCACGGCATCCCGCAATCTGTCAAACCACTGTTCGTAAATATCTTTCAGATAAAAATCCGGTAGATTGGCAAGCCATTTCGTCGATCGCAGCCGGGTGATGTTGTGCTCAAGATTTAGCCTCAGATCGACCATTTTCTCCAGCTTTCTGTAATCCTGCCCCTTACGGCGAAGATGATTTGAGCCGAGCACCTTATATACCCATTCGTTTTCCTTTTTGGAATACAGATGCCATTTGACCCTCGCAAAAATATTTCCCCTTGCCCGCATCTTTTTTCGCAATACTTCCTGGAACTCCCCCAGCTTCTCCACTTCAAGTGTCACCTCCGGCCCCGGCTCATCGAAACAACCGAGCAATAACCTTTTTTGTGTGTTGATCCACAACAGATCGGGGGCGTCGCCTGTAGCGCTGTCACTGACCTTGATCATATGCTGAAATAATGCATAGGTCTGATCATCCTTCAGATGGCGCAGCATTTCTTTCAGATTTTCCCTGTCCTCGTAGATCTTTTCTGCTTCGTTAAGATCCATCCCCGCGCCAAATAACTTCTCTATTTGACTGGAAATCTCATCCTGAAAAGTGGGAATATCACGCAGGATGGCTTTCATCTTCTTCAAATCCTGCAAACCATAGCCGGTAAACCGTTTCCTCTCCTTCCAGGTGTATCCTTCACGATTAAACTCCCTGTGATAGGCAAAAAAAGCTCGTAATTTGGGCTCAAACTCTATGACTTTTTCATAATCAAACTCCCTGTATTCCTGTGTGAAACTGACAAAAGGCGCGTTCCGGTCACTTTTCAGATACAGCTCCTTGGCAGAAATGCCCGCATCGGCTTCATCAAACAGGGCCTTCTTAAACTCTTCCAGCTCTTCAGTGATCTGATCTATCTTTCTGCTCGCTTGTGAAAATTTCCGCTCCATCTGCAGCGCATCCAGCCCGGAATTTTTCATTTTGTAATCATACAACTTTTCGATCTGATCGTTGATTTTATTAAAAATAGCCTTACGGTCATTTCTGAAATCATGTACCAAGGCAGCAAAATCGGCAATGCCGTTGGCCGACAGCCTTTCGTAAACGATATCGAGAGCCGCGCGTTTCTGGCAGACGAGCAATACCCGTTGACCCCTGGAGATAAAATCACTGATGAGATTACAGATTAATTGTGACTTGCCCGTGCCCGGAGGGCCCTGAACCACAAGTGAATTGCCTTTCTTCACCGCCTTGATGGCATTTTCCTGCCAGGCATCAAGCTTATATGGTGTGAATATGTCTTCCTCTCTGATTTTATTGAGAAAATAAAAAAAATCGGGACTGTGCTTTTCAGATTGTTCTTCCTGTGGTTCTTCCGGGTTTTCTACATCCCCGGCAATGGATTTATCTTCATTGGTCCGACTGGCAAAAAAATCCTCTATATCTTCATAGCGGTCCTCTTCGAGCAGGTGATTGTAATCAGGCACCAGATAAGAACCGGCCTGCGGGAAAATACCCAAAACGGCTTCAGGAAACAGTTTCAATACACCATCCTGCTCATCCTGTTCAAATTCAGGTTTTTTATATTCTTTAAATGGGTGGAGTTCATCAATAAAATTTTCTTGATTAAAATTCAATTCCAGGGGACTCTCTTTTATTATATTATAGACCGCTGTTCTGAATGCTTTGCTGTCCTTATCCAAGTCATCGAGCTGCCTTTCAATCAAGTCCTCAGGCAGCCGGATCCGATTGAAATGTACGTAAGCGAGCAAAAATGATTTGTTAAAAGTTATGGCCACATCTTTCCTGAGTCCGATCTTCCATATATTATCATGAAGAATCAGATCAACCGGAAAGAATAACAGCGGACATCGCACCAGAGTGCCGTCAGAAAATTTACCTTTCACAAACGGCCAACCCACATACAGGTCTTTCGATCCCCTTTCCTCAAAAATATATTTCTCCGTCCGGGACAGACGTCTGAGCTTTTTACTCATCTGGTTATTGGCCTCATCGCGGCTGTCCGCAAGGCTGCACACTGGAATGGCCGATTTCTGTGCCATCAGACCCCTGATAATATCGAATGACGGTTTCTTAAGCAGGAAGTTAAAATCATGAATATCAATGAAATAGTCGACCCTGAGCCTGAGCAGCAGAAGGGATTTATTGGTTGCCGAGAGGTTGGTGAGCCGTCTCAGATATGATTGAAGGATTTGCTTCATTCACCTGCAATTTTATTCAAAGTCAAGATAGGGAATCAATTTTTCAAAATTATGCTCATCTATCGATTTAAAGCGGGCAAGTACTTTTTTCGACTCAATTTTACCGTTTATCTTTCTGTAGCGCACGACGTCTTCCGCCAAATTTTCCGGTATGTAGGGATGGCTTTTCAAAACCTCCACTGATGCTTTATTAATTTTAATCCGACGCGGCACAAAGCCCGGAATGATAAAAACTACGGATTGCACATTTTCCAAAGTTTTGCCCGTCAGGCCGTACACTTCGACGAGCTGTTGCTTATCAATGTACCCTCCCAGAAGATCACGGTATTTCACAATCCTCCCGGCCAGTGATCGCGACAATCCCGGAATTCGTTCCAGATCACCGGGAGTTGCCTTGTTGATATCCAATGAAAATTTGGCTATTTTTTCATGCTTCCGTTCGGGCAACCGGATGTAAGGCACGAGTTTTTCATATAACTCCGGCGGGAAATCATAGATTTTTTTCAGATCTGATTTTATAGTGATTGTACCTCCTTTTTCACGATAATTGACCAGTCTCCGGGCTATTGACTCCGGCAACCCCAAAAGCATTAAACTATCTGCACTCAGTGTGTTGGGATCGAAAACAAAGGGTTCCTGAGTTACGGTTTTTGATTTCTCCATCACCATTACCAGGCTGTCCAGTTTGCGCACATCGGCGGGGTCAACTTCACGCTGGCGGGTAATCAACATTTCAGGAAAAAATATCAATGCAAGCGCTGCCAGCGAAACCAAAAGAAGTAACAGAAAAGCCCTCGACTGCCTCTCGGAAAGGG
>WGED01000151.1 GCA_015492915.1 Cyclobacteriaceae bacterium | reverse complement strand
CTGCAAATCTTCGTGCATCCCGGCGTAAATCGTCAAAATTCAAAACAAGCACCTGATTGGGTGCAAATCGGTTATAAATATGGGATAAATGGGTGTAATACAGTCCTTCATGATAGATTTCTGGATGTTTCTGTAAAGCTTCTTCAAAATCTTTAAACTTATACCCATTTCGCAGAAAGTAGCGGTAAGAGGATTCAGCGCGTTTATAAGGATCGCGAAGGCAACAGAGAATTTTTGCCTCTGGCAGTGTATCCGCGATCCGATCAATCGCTTGCCTTGACGAAAAATAATCGTGACTCAATTCACCGATGATTTGTCCAGGCTGAGCCGCCTCAAAATGCTTGCTGTACCACTGAATTCCTTTTCCAAAAAATTGATCAAAGAAATAAATATCCTTGGCTAACGGGACAAAAACATCGGGATGAGCCTTCAATAATTCAAAGATCCATGTCGAACCCGTTTTGCTGGGACCGATAAAAATGAAATCAGGCAGTTTCATATTGTTTTTCATAGTGTTTTTTCTCTGGCTTCAGTAAAGAATAAATTTCCATGATTTTTTGCTGAAAAACTTCAAAAGAAAATTTGTTCCGTACAGCATCGGAAGCCTGACTGCTAAGACGGTCAAGCCATTGTGGATTCTCTTTTAGCTTTACCAAAGTCTGAGCCAGCGCATCGGCATCCTCTTTGGGGATCAAGATTCCATTGACGCCGTCATCGATAATTTCTGGAATACCGCCACTTTTCGATCCGACCACAGCCTTTCCGCAAAGCATGGCTTCCAAGACAACACCAGGAAAGGGGTCCTCATGGACTGGAACGTGAATAGCTACATCACTACCTGCGTACAAGCCTGCCACATCTTGGCGAATACCCAAAAGTCGCACCATTTCTTCCAGTTGATGCTCGCTGACAAAATCCTTAATTTCTTGATAATACTTTATGTGATTTTCAAGAGGTCCGCCGACCAACAAAAACACAAAATCATTGGCAGTGTATCCGTCACGCTTTAAGCGTGCCGCCGCCCGGACAACGACATGTTGTCCCTTATTCCGGGTAAATTTCGAGACATGGCAAACCACAAACGCAGTGGAAGGAATGTTCAATTCCTTCCTGATATCTCCTCCGTTCCGGCAAACCGTAAAATCAACCGAATCCGGAGAAGGATTATACACCACATGAATCGATGCATTCCGCCATCGGGTTCGTGATCGGAAAAGCTGTCTATGTACCGCCCTGGATACACAGATGATGGCGTCTGAGAAGGTGGTGATCAAAAATAATAGCACCCATTTTACCAGCCGGTTGCGAATGGAAATAAATCGAACATGACAGACCGTTTTTATTCCCTCTGCTTTTGCTGCAAACAAGGCCGGGAAAAATGTGATATCATTGACATGCAAAATATCGATTTTTTCCGAACGAATAATTCGGCGCAACTTTTGGATATTGGAAACCAGGCTTCGAATATAAGCCCATTGATAGCTCAAAGATCGCTTCGATTTAAGCGGCAAAGCAGGAATAACAAAATACTTTAACCCAGCTTGTTCATATTTTTCAGCGATTCCCTCTCTACCCGGAAGCACTGCATATGCTTCCGTGGTTTCATTATTAAAGCTCTTCGCCAATCGATACATGCTTTGATTGGCGCCTTTTTGGATCGAAAGAGACGAACCGTAGTATAAAATTTTTAACTTATCATTTAGCATTTGATTCGTTTTCCTGAAGCTTCGAAATTGTAAATCGGAACTTGCCGGAATCGGGAACCTGTAATTCGGTTTTATAAATAAAATTGACTTTTGTATCTTCACCAAAAACCGTTCTAATTTGAGATTTCACCCGGCGTTCAACGTCCTGTTTTTCTTCTTCTGCTGCATGGTTGGGATCTTCAATCTCTACATCAAATTCGTCAACTTGTTGCTGAATGATCCGGAAACGCTCTATCCATGGAAATTCATAAAAAATATGCGTAAAGAACTCCCCGTGCACCAATTCGCCTTGCGCCGTCTTAAAAATATCTGACGTTCTTCCGACCACGTTATTGATGACAGGAAACCCCATCCCACAACCACACTCATGATGGGCCACCATGGCCATATCACCAATTTGGTAACGGATAAGCGGCATAGAACGGTTGGTTAAAGAGGTAATAATAATTTCTCCGATTTCTCCCGGCTTACAATCCTGGCCCTGGTTATCCAAAATTTCCATATAATTCAAGCGCGGGACTTCATGCAAACCATTCATCTCGGGGCAATCGCAGGCGATGCTATTGATTTCCCGAGAACCATATTTATTTAAAACAGGGCATCCAAACTTTTGAATCACTAATTTTCGGATTTCGGGATAAAGGGTGCCTGCTGAGGTCAAAATAGCTACAGGCCGAGGGATTTCAATGTCGTGCTCCATTAAATATTTGGTTAATAAATAAATGGATTCCACATAACCATAAATCAAATACCGTTTTTCCTGGTACTTTTTGAATTGCTCAACAATCAGCGGCAATTGGCTCGGTTTTAACCGAAATGTATTGATGAAATCCCGATTCATTAAAAAATTTTGCACTTTGTTTTTAAAGCCAATGGTACTTTCAAACACATCCCGTTCCGACCCCCAAACTTTCACGATTTTCAGTCCCGGAGTGTAACCCGCCCATTCATAAAAGAGCACTTCAGCCGCGACCAACCAGTCCACATGATCGGGATCTTTTAAGATAGTGGTCGGGACCCCGGTCGAACCTCCAGTTGTTACCATTCGAGCATCGGGCTTTCTTTTCGTAGAGATGAACTCATCAAAATGATCTCTCAAAAGATTTTTTGTGAGGATGGGAAACGATTTCAGGACATCCTGTGCATTATCTTCGGTGATCGCGGTTTTCCCTGACCAGAAGCGTTGATAGTACGGCACGGTTTCCACGGCGTGGTTCAATATGTCCGCCAGCCTCTTTCTTTGCAACCGCCGGTTTTCTTCAACTGTTTGTTTGGTATCCTCTGCAAGAATGCGCTTTTTTTTCAGAACATGCCTCCCGCTGAGCGCATCCCAGGAAGCGATACTAACAGCAGCCAATGCTTCTCGGATCATTCCACGCTCTCCGCTTCTACTGCTGAATCAAGCTCGATTTTATTCTTCCAGCCTGGAGCAGGCTCAAAATTTAAATGAGGTTGCGTTGTTTTAAATAGCATTCCGTTGAATTCCGGGTTGTTTGATACTACATTCAGGTGATAAAAATCATCTTTGCTTATTTCAATTAATGGGAAACGGTGATGATCAAAGGCATGCCGTATTTGGGGGATTTTGAACGGATCAAATCCCATAATACGCGCAGCAAGAGCATCCACTAAAACAGGATTGAAGCCGCCGAGAATGACGCCCGCCTCTTTAGGAATGGGATTGATGGGCCCGTCACCTTCACCGGCAATGATACCATCCACAATACACAAATATTTACGTTGCGGTGTTGGCTGAAGCTCACCATGAACATTGGCATAAAATAAAATGCGGTTAATATCCAAAATCGTTCGCCATATCGTATCGTTGCCCCACCAGGCGCCATGCTTGATATCCAGCGATTGGGCGGCATCACCATGGTTACCGTTTCGACCCCGTAAGGTCTTTTCGAGTTTAACCAGTTGTCGCCATGCTTTAAGCCCGATCGTCCAGAGCAGCCGACTCCGCTTTTGCAAGAAAAAACGGACCTCACTATTAATCAGCTTTAATAAATTTTTCCCGTAATATTCATCCCCATTTAATCCCTTGCGAAAGTGGGGCAAACGATCTTTGCGCGCATTGATCCCGATTAAATTTTTCAAAGCCACGGTAATGCCGGCTTTTTGATGCGTTTTCAATTTTGGAACATTAATAAAAACATCCGCCTCTAATATTTTCCTGGGAATCAGGTAACGATGAACTCCCGGTTTATGATACTTTTTCAATTCATCAATATCATAATCGTCAACGGCGAAATTGGGATTGCCACCATGCGTCAGAGGCTCGAGCATGCTATTGCTGCCCAGATCCACATCGACAAAATCGGAATCGCGGTGTTGATTCCGCTCCATTCTAACAAAAAAGCCATTTTCATCGCTGATGGCTTTCTCAATTCTCAGATCCACCAATTCCACCAGATCGCCGTATTCTTTTGAATAATACTCCATCAGCCGGTCGAGCCCGGTCTGTTGTTTCACCAATTCAAAATCGGCACTTTGCAGCGGGACATCGCAAATGGTTACTTTGCCTTCCCCTTTTAAGGCTTTAATGCAAAAATCCACGATGGGCTTGATCACTGCAGCGTGGGTCATCACACAATGGGTGACTTCCCCCCTTTCATGTTTGACCAGGTTCGGTTTAATGACGACCCGGTCACCGGGTTTGATCACCTCACCAAGCGGATTCCAATCTTCACGGCCATAATTGCTTGTGTCTAAT
>WGED01000150.1 GCA_015492915.1 Cyclobacteriaceae bacterium | reverse complement strand
TGGCAAAAAAGTTGGCAGTGGAGTTTATCTTTATCAGATAAATGTGAACGGGCTAAAAAGAGGTGGTAAAATGATTTTGCTCAGGTAAGCTTCTCAACCTATGAATCTTTTCACTTTTTATGGAGGAAAAGTCATGAAAAGATTGATCAACCTGTTCTGCGAACCGAAAAGGCAATGGATTGCGTTCACAACCTTGCTGATCCTGAACCAAACCAGCGTGCTGAGGCTGTCTAAAAATATCCTTTATCTCGGTTACGGTCGCATCCACGCTTACGCGGCGCTGTTTAAAATGATAGACAATATGTCAGCCAGAAAATTCATTTCTTTTTGAGCCACAGCTTTCAATGGTGACTGTAAAAGTGGCAACAATCCCAATGGTCTATGAATTTGGCAACCAAAAATGAAAACAAAAACTAAAATTGTCATATTCTTCATTTGTGTAAGTTTATTTAGTTCACTACATGGACAAATTCGTTCTGATTTTGTTCTGTCCCCGGTAGGGAAGACCCCTTGTATAAGAATTGATAGGGAGGGTAAGCTTCATGCAACGTGGTGGAGTGGTGGAAGCGTCTATTATGGACTTTTTGATTCACTTGGCCATGCGATCCAAACCTCTCAAAGAATATCAAATAGCGATTTCACGGAAAGTCCGCGTCTTGCTATAGGTAAGGATTATGCAGTTGTAATTTGGAGGCAGCGCTCACTTACATTCAATTCTTATATCATTGGTCAATTGATTACCATTAGTGGCGACACTACTTTCGAAAATATTCGATTTAATGATGACTATTTTGATGCCGAACGCTTTAGCCCTGATGTCACGTATCTCAATGACAGTACTTTTTTGTAGTCTGGGCTGGCAACGGGCCAGGGACACCATCTCCCGCTACAGGTATCTACGGGCAGATTGCCACAAACTCATTGCGCGCCATTGGTATCAATCGGCTATTAAGTGACGATACACCAGAAAATTCTACACACACTTTTGGGCGGATTGCAACCAACCTGAAGAGTGAAACCGCTGTCGTGGTGTGGCTTGATGGCAGCTCACGGGGTAACAAAGTTTTCGGGAGACTGTTTTCAAAAGATGGTACACCTCTGGGCTCTACTTTTCTTATCAGTGATGATCCAGATATTTCTTATGTTTGGAGTCCAGGTGTTGTTATGAATGGGAACGGAGATTTCATCGTTGCCTGGAGCTGTGAAATAAAAAATAGAGGATGGAATGTATATCAGCGCCGATTTCATGCAGATGGAAGTCCACTAGGGCCGAGTGAAAGAATCAGCCAGGGTGAGGCTGCGTATGCTGCCGCAGTTGACATTTCAATGGATGGTGATGCAACAGTTGTTATCGTGTGGGAAGGGCAAGGAAGTAGTGGATTGTATATTACTGCTCAGCGTTTCGCTGCGAATGGAACAACTATCGGAAATAACTTCACGGTAGGAATTACCTCTGATACGGTAGATCAATACTACCCTAGCGTTGTTTTGCACAATGGCAAAATTTATACGGCCTGGCAAGCAGAAGGAACTATATGGGCAAACATCATTGATTTTAACAATCCACCTGTTAGTGTAGAAGGCCGAACTACTGGTATTCCCAAATCCTTTCACCTATTTCAAAACTATCCTAATCCTTGCAATCCGACCACCACGATAAAATATGAGATTCCGCGTCGCTCTCATGTGCGACTCGTAATCTATAATCTGCTGGGAGAAGAAATTGTCACGTTAGAGAACAACGAGGTGCTGCCTGGAATCCATGAAGTGCAATGGGATGGAAAAGATTCTAAAGGAGGTGACGTGTCGTCGGGTATATATCTTTATCGATTAAGTGTAAACGGATACGCCCAGACAAGAAAGATGGTATTAACCCGATAAAAACAGAGAAGCTATTTTCAAATTCAACAAAAAAATCATTAAAATACCTTTTCAAGTAAGTAAGGAGGGGACTATCATGAAAACGAAAAGCGTATGCATATTCCGGTCAAATCTGCCACCTATTCCGGACGAAAGTTTACCACTTCATTTCCTGAACTTTCCTCGTTCATTCAAACAGGTTAGGTGGCAGTTTTCAACCGGAGTACGCATTGATGTTACAGACCCGAATAATGCTGTATATTTGAAGACCATTAGATACAGCGATCCCCCCACTGATGAAAATAGTTTAAATGCCCCCTTGGATGTCAAAGTCTGGAACAATTATCTGAATGCCCCCCGTTTTTTACTCTAATGCCGGGCGCCATTGAAAACACCAGGCACCTTCGAGGTGCCTGGTGTTTTTGTGCGTATCTGGTGTTTGAATGGGAATGTGCGTGGAATTTGCA
>WGED01000149.1 GCA_015492915.1 Cyclobacteriaceae bacterium | reverse complement strand
GACAGCTTTTACCAAAGGGCATGAGGATATCGTCTTGCGCGGGTTGAATATTTTTGATGAAATTATCATTGCAATTGGCCACAATTCCACTAAAAAGAGGTATTTCGATATTGATTATATGCAGCAAAAAATCATGGATCACTTCATCAGCCATGAAAATATTAAAGTGGAGCGCTATACCGAACTTACGGCTACTTTTGCCAACAAGCATGGCGCGAAATTTCTGCTGAGAGGCCTTCGCAACACAACGGATTTTGAATATGAAAACAGTATTGCCATGGTGAATAAAGACCTCTACAACGGTCTTGAAACGGTATTTCTGATTACTTCGCCGAGATATGCTTTTATCAGCTCAACCATCATCCGCGAGGTACACAGCTACGGTGGCAATATCAGCAAATATATTCCATTTAAGCTTTAGTCCATAAGGCTGTAATGCCTGAACACGTCTCTGATCGAGGGGTATGTGTTGTATAGTGCTTCTTTGAGTTCCTCCTCTCCCATCCACCTGATATCCTCGATGTTTTCCTCTTTCTGCGGTTTCATTTCAGAGTCATCGACACAGTACATCTTGTACCAATAGGTTTTTTTCAGAATTTTCTTGCCGTTCCGTTTGTAGGTATGCCATGTATGGCAAATCTTTTTACCTATCTGTACTTTTACATTACACTCTTCCTCTACCTCGCGAACGGCCGTGGCCCTGATTTTTTCTCCTTTATCAAGTTTGCCTTTGGGCAGATCCCACTTTTTCAGTCTCCAGATCATCAGCACTTTGCCATCTTTCAGCACCAGACCTCCTGCAGCTTTGATAATCGTATATTCCTTTTTGATATCCCTGATTACGCCGGTATAGTCATCGACCGTAAAAGTGATACCCTCTATTTTAGGCTGTGTGCCGTTTTGTTTGAGATATACCAAAAAGTCATCAATCAGTTCGACAGGTGCATCTTTGATGAGTATTTCGCCCGACCATTTGTCGAACTTTCGCTTTACGGAAGTGCCGTCATAAACATAATCGTAGTCCGAAGTACGGATGAATTCCATCCTCGAAAGGATCGTGACAGGCGTGTTTTTTATAAATATTTTCATATGCTACTTAAAAAATCCCTGCAAGAAAAAGAATTATTCCCGAATACAAATCATATTTTTGATCATTATATCACATTTTCAATTTTTTCAGACAATGACAGATACTGCAAAAAGCATCGCACACAAGCTCCTGAGCATACAGGCCATTAAACTCAATGCGGAAAATCCTTTCACCTGGGCCTCGGGATGGAGATCACCCATATATTGCGACAACAGGCTCTCCCTCTCCTATCCTGATGTCAGGACTTTTATCAAGGAAAGGCTTATCAATGCAATCAGGGTCGAATATCCCGCCGTGCAGGCCATTGCCGGGGTTGCCACTGCGGGAATACCGCAAGGTGTACTCGCTGCCGAAAGCCTTAACCTTCCGTTTATATATGTTCGATCTAAACCAAAAGACCATGGGATGGAGAATCTGATTGAGGGAAAAATAACTCCGGGACAAAAAGTAGTGGTTGTTGAAGACCTCGTTTCTACCGGCGGGAGCTCGCTCAAAGCCGTGGAGGCGCTGAAGCGTGAAGACCTTGAAGTGCTCGGCATGGTTTCTATTTTCACCTATGGTTTTCCTGTTGCTGAAAAAAACTTTGAAGAAAAAGGCGTAAAACTCATATCCCTGAGTGATTATAACGCACTGATCGAAGAGGCTTTGCGCCTGAATTACATCAGTGACGATCAGGTCGCCCATTTGCAAAAATGGCGGGAAAATCCGTCATCCTGGGGTGCCTGACGTATCGGCCATGAAAAAACGGTCATTTTTCATAGCGGCCGTTGAGTCCCATGCCGAACAGGGCATAATCATACTTAACAGGGTCATGAGGATCAAGGCATTTTAGGCTGTCTGTGAGTTCAAGGGCCATCTGCCAGTCCACGTGTCTGCGCCGTACCAACCCGAGATGGCGGGCAACTTTTTCCACATGGACATCGCAGGGGCACACCAGTTGCGAAGAATCGATCTTTTTCCATAAGCCGAAATCTATCCCATGCTCATCTTTGCGCACCATCCACCGCAGAAACATATTCAGGCGCTTACAGGCGGATTTCTTTGCCGGGTTTGCTATATGTTTTGCCGTTCTTGCCGGAAAGGCATTGTCTGAAATAAATTCGTTATAAAAATGGTTAAGCCCCGCCTCCATATTGTCAGCCATTCCAATATCTTTTGTAAAGAGATTTTCCATTGATACGGAAGTAGTATATATTTTTTTCAGGAAATGCACGAAATAGAGCAAATCAGTTGCGTTGAACGTCCTGTGCCTGAAATTGAGGAGCGGTTTCAGATCGTTATCAGTATGATTTACAATAAAATCATGCGGGGCATCATCAAATAATTTCATTAATTCAAGGGACTTGTTGATGATTGTCTTTCTTCGGCCCCATGCCAGCGTTGCCGCAAAAAATCCGGATATCTCGATATCCTGCTTTAAAGAAAAGCGATGTGGAATGCTTACGGGATCATCATCGATGAATGAATTGCGATGATAACGCCGGAGATTTTCCTCCAGAGTCTCCTTGATGTGTTCGGATATCAATTTCTGCTTTGACTATGGGATGTAGGAGATTTCAACCGGGAACCGCGGATCGACAGCGCCCAGTCTGTCGTATGCCTTTTTCGAGATTTTGAGGATTACCTTTGAATTATCACCTGTCGGCGGAATTTGTCCTACAACACGCACAAAAACACTCTGATTGTTCATCACATTTTTGACCTGCATGATGGTGCCGATCGGCGCACTACGGTGCAGTGCAAGGTATTTCTTCGTATCTGTTGAATTTTCAATGACTTCCGCCATTCCTTTTTCCACTACTTTTTCGGCAGGGGGCTTTAGCTCCTCTGAAGTATCGATACTTTCCGGTTTCTTTTCGGTTGCAGCCACCACCTCTTCGCTGCCGGTTTCACGTTCCTTATTTTCTTTATCTGCTGTTTCCTTTTCGGATTTATCCAAATCGCTGGTTCCCTTGGTCTGTGTACTTTCAACTGGCGGCAACATCGAAGAGTTCTGATCATGTGTTGTGCCGGCTTCCTTCACTTGTGGCGACACAATTAACTTCTGCCCTATCTTAAGGCTTGTGGAAGACAGATGATTCCATGCAATTACCTGATCTGTGGTCACGCCGTACATCCTGGAAATGGAATACAAAGTTTGCGATGGCTCCACGACATGAATTTTCCTTCCGCTCATTGCACTCCGTGTATTATCATCCGATTCGCCTTTTTTGATCACCAATTTTTGGCCAACTGATATGGTATTATCAGACAAGTGATTCCATTTGCGTAGGTCTTCCACTTTTACGCCGTATTTTCTTGACAGTGAAAACAATGTTTCGGAAGGTTGTACTATGTGGGTCTGAAACTCTCCTGACCGATCGATTTCATGATACGGCACCAATATTTTCTGCCCGATTTTCAAACCTCCCTCCACCCCGGGGTTGGCGGCCTGGATGTCTGCTACCTTTACCCCATACCTCCTGGACAATGCAAACAATGTTTCTCCGGCTTCTACCTGATGAACAATAAATTTTTTCGCTCCCTTACTGGTTATCCCGACCGAATCGACCAATATGGAAATCGCCTCAGTATCATGTACTCCTACTCCCACAATAACCAGCACGAGAAATAATAGCTTTTTCATCACTTTAATTTTTTTCACAGGCCTGATTTAAAAAAATCGTTTCAATTGATTAATCACCGGCCTCATCACCTGTATGACTATGAACCACAAAATTAATGGTTTATTGCTTGTATTGACTACCGACAGGCCTCTTTTTATTAAAGCGCTAAAAAATTATACTTTTCCCATGAGAATACGATAATTATTCTTTTCTCAAAGGTTTTCGGATGTTTAGACTTGGTTGGTGTATACGTTTTTCGGAAAGTCAAAGGAAACGAGTTTTCCGTTGGCATCTCCGATACCCTCCCATGTAGATATATCGAAATCAATCTCTGCAATACCACAGGTAGGGATATTGTAAATGTCTGATCCGGTAAGATAATTGACGAGATCTGTAATACCCGGATTGTGTCCGAATATCATCAAAGATGATTTATCGGCGCCGGTTTCACGAATCACGGATAACATGGATTCTATCGACCCGTGATACAGGCGTGGTTCTATCCGAATACCTTCTTTGGGGAAAGAAATTTCATTAGCTATCCGGCTGGCTGTGGAACGGGCCCTTTTGGCAGGCGAGGATATCATAACCTCAGGCTTCACTCCCCTATCTGCCAGCCTTCTGCCCATTTCCGGTGCATTTCTTTTGCCCCGCTTATTCAACGGCCTGTCGATATCATCAAGTTCAGGGCGACTCCAGCTTGATTTGGCATGTCTCACTACAAACAATTTCTTCATGGTTCTATTGGCTTTTAGCACAGTAATTTACATTAAAACTGAAATATCTGGGAACAGAAAACGGTAAAATCCCTTATTTCACTTACAATCCCATTCAATGAGGGACAACATGATTTTATACGAAAGATTCGCTGCCATGATTATTAATTTCAAAAAAATAATGGCGCTGTAAATACCCTGATGTTTATTACTGCCAAATTTTTATCAAAATATCCTGGTTGCTGAAACCTTTTTTTTGAATCTCCGTCATATTGCTTATATGAAGATTTGTTTATATGAAATAGTGTTCATAT
>WGED01000148.1 GCA_015492915.1 Cyclobacteriaceae bacterium | reverse complement strand
CCCGTGGATGCACTGGCCAATCACACTGCGGGCGGACAGGTGCGCTTCACCACCGACAGCCGCAGGATCCTTGTGAAAGCGAAGCTGCGGGAGCGCTCCGGCATGTACCACATGCCACCGACAGGGCAGAGCGGTTTCGACCTGTACGTGAAAGACGGCGACAAATATGTCTATCTGAAAACATCGCGCTTCGAACACGACGCCATCAGGTATGAAGTGGAGCTTTTTAAAGGTAATGACCGACAGCAAAGGGATTTTATCATCCATTTCCCATTGTACAACGGCGTGGATTCTCTTTGGATCGGAGTGGAAGAAGGCGCGCAAATCAAATCCCCGCCGCCATACGGTCGCCATGGAAAAACGGTGATTTACGGCACGTCCATCACGCAGGGGGGCTGTGTGGCCAGGCCGGGCATGGCTTATTCCAACATCCTGGGCCGATGGCTGGATATGCAGTTTGTCAATCTCGGTTTTTCGGGTAACGGCAAAGGCGAACCTGCCCTGGCACACCTTATCAATCAGATCGACGATGTGTCCATGATCGTGCTCGATTATGAAGCCAATGTGGGCAGGGATATCAAAAAGACATTGGGCAATTTTGTGAAAATACTCCGCGGAGAGCACCCCGAAACACCCATCCTGATCATGTCGAAAATCCGCTATGCCCGCGAGCGTGACGGAACGGAAAATTATGCCATTCTCATGGAAAACAGGGATTTTCAGAAAAATCTGGTAGAGACGCGCAGGGCTGCCGGCGATCACAACATCTGGTTTCTCGACGGTTCGGAAGTGCTCGGCCCCGACTATGATGAGTGCACCGTCGATGGCGTGCATCCTACCGACCTCGGTTCGTACCGCATCGCAAAAGCCATGCTGCCGGTGCTCGAAAAACTACTGCCCGAATAATTTTTATAACAACAACATTTGATGTAAGACTACTGAACACTCGAGGCTTCCGCCAAAGTGGAAATAAAAGCTCCCAAACCCAGCAGAAAAACAAAACCGGCGATAGAAGCCGATACAATGGTCCTCGACTTAAATTTCTTTTGCTGTTTGAGGAATGCACTTTCAAATTCATCTTTTGTCAGATCAAGGCCGGGGAACGAGCTGTACAAACGGCCAATGTCCACATCACTTTTATAATATTTGTATGCAAACAGCCGTGCTATATCCTCCTCACGGTAATTATTTTTAATATCCTTTTTCAGCACTTTCAGCTTTTTTCCGTTTTTCTTGCGAAAAGTGTAGCCTTTTCCCTTTTCGGAGATAACGCAGAGAATATCACTTTTTTTCAGAGTCTCTTTGTCATTGCCTTTGGTCAACAACACGGAATTGTCACGAACTTCAATATCCGAAGCGGCAATTTCCTTGTTTTCCGTCAGCAGCACTTTGTACTGCCCGGAAGCACTGGCAAAGCAAATGACTTGTAATGCGCAAAAGAGTAAAACTGTTTTCATGACCTTGTTCTTTTAGTGGTTAAAAAATTGTGAAAGCCCCTAATGAGAACATCAGCATCACGGGGGGCTGCTTAAAGTTTTCCGGCAGGGCGGGCCCTTTTTGCAGGGGCGCACCGAGCCCTATCTGACATGTAAACCACTTTTTGCTGCGATACGCAAAGGTGGCCCCTATCAGGTTTTGGGCGAATGATTCCCCAATCCCCTGATTCCAGTATTGCAATGAAATAAATGAACTTTTGATCGTAGGCTGAAGGTGAAAATTAATGCCGGCGCCATAGCCGATGATACCTGCACCGGCCTGCACGCCCAGTTTGTTTGTCAGAAGAAATTCGAGATCGGCGCCGATCAATGAGCCTCCACCCTGAAGTATGCCGACCATCAGGCAAAACCGTTTGTCAGCGTCAGGATATTGACCTGGCTGGGCAGAAGCCGCCAGTGTTAATCCAAAAAGCAATGCCAAAAATGATGCTGTTTTCATGGTCAGGTTACTTCAATTTCCAATATGTGATTCAGCCGGCGCGATAGGGGCAGACAACATCAAACCCTGCCCTGTGTCGCAATCTTCGCTCTGATTTATTGGATTAAAGAGCGTTTAGTAAAGTTACAATGACCGTCAGTCCGGGGGTATCCACACAGATGGGGAGATTGCATCCATAT
>WGED01000147.1 GCA_015492915.1 Cyclobacteriaceae bacterium | reverse complement strand
GTCGGAAGCGGCTTCGTATGCGCTGCAGCGATTGCGCTGACAGCCGGGAAGTCACTTTCTTAAAATGAGCACAGAGACGGGGCGGGTATTGAGAAATGTCCGCCCCTTTTCATATAAAATATGGTATGCATCCATGAGATTTTGACAAAAATCAGGCATCTTTAATTATGGACAGGCCGGAGGTGTTGGGGATTCTTAAATAATTATGAAAAAATCATGATTTCACTGGTCATTCCCGTCTATAATGAAGAGGTAATCATCGATGAACTTCTTCAGCGGAGCGTCGGGACTATGGAGGAGATCGGCGAGCCGTTTGAGATTATCATCGTGGATGACGGCAGCACGGACAATTCGCTTAAAAAACTACTCGAACACAGAGCACGGGACGCGCGGATCAAGGTAATCGAGCTGTCGAGGAATTTCGGTCACCAGGCGGCATTTACTGCAGGGCTGAGACGGTCGAAAGGGGACTATACCGTGATGATGGACGGCGACCTTCAGGATGCTCCGGAGCTGATCGCCGACATGTACGCAAAGATGAAATCGGGACATTTTGATATCGTGAACGGCTACCGCAAGTCGCGCGGGGAAAAAGGTTTCAAAGGGCTGATGATCTACTTTTTCCACAAGATATTTGCCCTGATCACCCACAGCAAGGATGTTGAGAAAATCGGCAATTTTTCCATGCTCAACAGACCGGCACTCGAGGCGCTGAAGCAACTCAAAGAAAAAACCCGCTATCTGCCGGGATTGCGTATTTACGTCGGCTTCAAACAGGGATTTCTCGATTATGACAGGGAGATAAGAAAAGAGGGCAAGCCTAAAATGAGATTCAGGCGCCTTATGAGCCTTGCGGCCGATGCCATATTTTCCTTTTCGAGGCTGCCGATCAAAATATGTTTCTACCTCGGCCTTGCGGGGATCATCGTATTCTTTATTATCGGCTTGGTCATGGTGTTGCAGCCCGACACTTTCAGTCTGACAAAGGATTACAGGCCCTTGCTGGTGGGATTGTATTTCCTGGGTTCTGTCCAGTTGGCTTTCATCGGTATTATCGGAGAGTATGTCTTCAAAGGTTATAAGGAGTCGCAAAATCGTCCGATGTATTTTGTGCGCAACGAATACGTTGATTGATGAATTTCAGGCAATCTTCATGGCGGGATATTTCCTACAGGGCCTCGCTCCTTACCGCATTGATCCTGTTGCTGGCAATGAGCCGGGATGCGCCCATTTCGGGCGATGAATATGTGCATGTAAAACAGGCCAAAAAAAATATCCGTTATTTCATGTCCGGCGGCAGTGACAGGGAGGCGCTCGACACCCCCATCAGCCGCCTGAAACATTACGGACAGGCTTTTGATACATTCACGGTCTTTGTCAGCCAGAAGCTCGGCATCCGTGATCTGTACAGATTCAGGCACATGACCAATGCTTTCATCGCCTGGCTCATCGTGCTGTTCACCTCACTGGTGGTTATAAAGATCACCGGAAGCAAAACTGCCGGCATCATCGCTGTGTTGTTGTTGATCATCACAGGCCGCTTTACAGGCCATGCCATGAATAACCTGAAAGATATTCCGTTTGCATTGTCTTTTATTTTCAGCTTTTATTTCATGCTGCGCTTCTATGAAAAAATGCCTGAAATTTCATGGAAAGACGCATTGTTCATTGCGCTGGGTATAGCCTCCGGCATCAGCATTCGCATCGGGGGGTTGCTGATCTTTGCCTATTTCATGCTGTTTACGGGACTTTATGTTTACTACCTGTTCGTTTCGGACAGACTGTCAAAAGGACACAGGCTCCCGCTGCAATGGAAAACAGGCGTAATTTCATTGCTGATTTTTATCGTCGCTTACGGACTGGGCATATTGCCGTGGCCCTGGGCATGGGAAGACCCAATCGGTAATCCCCTCGAATCCCTTGCCCTGATGCATCACTACCCCACCACCGTCAGGCAGGTGTTTGAGGGTAAGCTCTACTGGTCCGACAGGTTTCCCTGGTATTATCTTCTCAAATACCTTTTGATCACGCTGCCTGTTTTGCTGCTTATGGGAATCGGGGCATTTTTTGTCCTGGCTCGCAGGCTCGATGTCCGGCAGGTCACCTTTTCCGTGTTCATGCTGATTGCCGCGGGCTTTCCGCTGTATTATACCGCAGCCTCAGGCGCCAATGTTTATGGAGGGTGGCGGCAGGTGTTATTCATACTGCCGCCGTTGGTAGTACTCGCTGCCACCGGTTTATGGCTTGTTGGGGAGCGCATGAGAAAAAATCATTATTTTTTCATAGGGATCACGCTGTTCAGTTTATATCCCTTCTACTTTACTGCAAAGTATTATCCTTATCAATACACCTTTTTCAATGTCTTTACAGGAGGCACCGGGGGTGCTTACGGACATTACGAGTTGGATTATTATTTCACAAGTTTCAAAAAAGGCTATGAAGTCATAGATACGCTTACAGCAGAAAACCCGCTGAAAGTTGCCGCTAATTTCATCATTCCGGAATATTACGAGGACAAGCCTTATCAACCTGTATTCATTGATTATTACAATCGCTCTGCTGTCGCCTGGGACTATGCCGTCATCTGTAACACCTTTCTGGATCCCTGGCAACTGAGGAACGGGCGGTGGCCGCCGGATAATACCGTTTACACGGTAAATGTACAGGGCAGGCCCGTCATGGCCATCATTGAACGAAGGACTGAAAAGGACCTTGAGGGAATCGAGCTCATGAAAAACGGGCGATTTTTCATGGCTATCAAAAGCCTGAGGGATGCGCTCGGCGCCGATCCGGGAAACGAATCCATTATGCTTAATCTGGCAAGGGCATATTTCAAAACGGGAGACATGAAAAATGCCCTGTTTTTCATAGAAAAACTCGAAGAGGTGTATCCTGACAGTGAATGGGCCACAGACCTGCGTGGAGAGATAGCAATGAAGTCCGGTGACATGGATCAGGCTATCCGGTATTTTGAAAAAAACATTGAGTACAACTATAAATTTTTCCATTCGTACATCAATCTCGCCAAAGCAAAAGTGCAAACCGGTGAGCGTGAGAAGGCGAAGAAGATATTGAAGGAATGTCTTCGGATCAATCCTTTTTATGAGCCTGCGTACAAGTTGTACGGCAAGCTGCTCATCGAAGAAGGAAAGATGGAGGAGGGGCAAAGAATGTTGGATTTCCGTGTGAATGGTGACAGTAAATACGGCATTAAACAATAATTATGAGAAAAGTATTAATTTTGCATTTTAATTAACAACGATATGAAAACACAGCGCAAAAGATTTTTTCCCGCGACAGTTGCCGTGATTCTGGTGATATTTCTGGCAATCAGTCCGCTGATGGTAGCCGCCCAGGATGTGGCGACCGATACGACCGAAGCAGTTCAGGACAATTCTTCTGCATTCAATGATTCAGTAAAATATGACGACATGGCGCCCGTTTTTTATGAAGCCGAAGACGATGAGCAAGCTCAGCCTGCCACCAGTGGCTATGGCGATATCTGGCTTTATGCCGGCGCTGTGATTGTGCTGATCATCATCCTGATCGTACTCAGAAAGAAGGGGAAGAAAAAAGCCTGATTTCTCATGGTATTTCAATAAAAATGGCCCTCTCGTTTCGGAGAAGGCCTTTTTTATGAGATTTAAACCCAAAATTCTCAATAACCTTTCTATTCCGGGCTTAAATTACTTCAAAATCAGACACTTCGTTCACGTTTGATTCGTCACCATAAAGGTGCATTATGTCTCCTCATTAAACGTGCTGATTTTCTTCCCGTCCTGGCAGGACAAGTTGTACTTTAACCTCTCATTACGAAATCCCGGTGAGAATTTTGGGTTAAATGATTTTAGTTTGCCCTGAGCTTGCCAAAGGACCTGAACAGGATGTATATGCCGATGGCAGCAATAACGAGGAGTCCCGAAGCGAGCAGGAAGTTGCCGTACAGGAAGTTGCCTATTGCGAACAAGCTGAAATAAATCACCACACAACCGATAAACACGAGCAGTATCTGAATCGGCATTTCCCACTTGTAGCCTTTGTTGTTTTCGTCGATCATATCGCCGTCAGCTTCCGCATCCTGAACCACTTTTTTCCATCCCGGACCACCCGGCCATGTCAGCCTGTAGAAGTTTCTCAGCACTTCCGGTTTTTCCGGTCTTGTCACAAATGTAGTCACAATCCACGCTAAGGTGGTCAGGCCAACGTTGATCAGCAATTTCACCGTAAATCCATCGAGGTATTGTGTTTTCATCGATGCATCGTCAATAAAGACCACGAGCACCACAGCCACGCTGGTGGCCACGATCATGGCGATGATCTCAGTCCAGGCATTGATCCTCCACCAGAACCATCTGAGCAGGTAAATGGCGCCTGATCCCGCCCCCGAGAGCAACAGGATGTTAAAGGCCTGTGTGGCGTTGTCGAGGAGTGTGAGCGACAGGATGCCTGCCAGCACCATCAGCAATACGGTAGTCAGTCTGCCGACTGCTACAAAATGCTTTTCAGAAGCATCGGGCTTCACAAATCTTTTATAAAAATCATTGACAACATACGATGATCCCCAGTTGAGGTGTGTGCCGATGGTTGACATATAAGCTGCAATGATAGATGCCACCACAAGACCCAGCCAACCCGGTCCGAGCTTTGACAACATCACAGGATAAGCAATATCATCTTTGAGATATTCTGTCGCTATATGGGGATAGTCAGCCTGTATGCTCGCCAGATCGGGGTAGATGACCAGCGAAGCCAGCGCAACGATGATCCACGGCCAAGGCCTGATGGCATAGTGCATGAAGTTGAATAGCATAGTGGCTCCGATGGCATTCTTTTCATTTTTTGCTGCCAGCATTTTTTGTGCAATGTATCCGCCGCCACCCGGCTCAGCACCCGGATACCAGACAGCCCACCACTGTACAGCCACCGGTATGATGAGCAACGGGATATACACCGAGGGATCGGAAAAATCGGGGAAGATGGTCAGTTTGCCGGAGTCCGCCAATTTGCTCAGCAGATTGCCCAGACCCCCGACTTCCGGTTGTCGGAGTGCGACAATCGCTGCGTAAATCGCCCCGAACATCGCAATGCCATATTGGAAGAAATCTGCCCAGATAACACCTTTGATGCCTCCGAGCGCAGCATAAATAACGACGACGAGAGAAGCGCCCACCACGATTACCCATGGTTGAAAACCGAACATCACGCTACCGATCTTGATAGCTGCCAGGGTCACGCTACCCATGATCAGGACATTAAAGAAGAGACCCAGATAAATGGACCGGAAGCCACGCAGGAAGGAAGCGGGTTTGCCGCCGTATC
>WGED01000146.1 GCA_015492915.1 Cyclobacteriaceae bacterium | reverse complement strand
ATCTTACATGAAAAATCCTGTATTTCTCAAAAATGTAACCAACATAGGGATTTTTATTTTCAACTGATTTTTAACCGTAATTAAAAAAGTATTTTGCTATGTCCAAACAGATCATTTTTTCGACATATACCCCGGGAGCATTTAGATGGTTCTGACAACAATTCTATCTGAAAATGAGAAAATTAATGATTTTTTTCACGTGATGTTCCCAGATTAAAACACAATTCTTTTGACATGGTTTTTATCAGTGCCGGCAGCGCTCCTTAAACACTATGATTAGAATCCCGCGCAGCTATAAACCAATGATCTCTTTTGTTCTGATTTCGAATTTAAAATCACGCTTTATAGTACCTCGGTTTCAATATTGATAATGTCGTTATACTTAATTGAAAAAATGGCCGTTATTTCATGAAATCATCAGGCTGGCCTGTTAAGGGCTTTTTGTCTATCGGATAAAAAAGTCTTTTTTTCATGGAGGAATGGGCACATTATAACTGTTGACGACAGCCTGAGGATTCACAGTGAACCTGAACCAATTATGAACAGATTTTTGTACTCCGTGTACATTGCGGGCATAGTATTAATCATTTTCGCAGTCACGGTTTATCTCGCATGGTATGGCTTTGATTTTTACCGCACCCCGATAGAAGAGCGTTTCTATCATCCTCAGTATAAATGGTTTCAACCTGCCGGAATATTCGGACATGGTCTTGGCGTCATTGGCACTCTGCTGATATTGTTTGGTGTTGTTATTTACATAGCTGCCAAACGCTATAATTTCCTGATCAAATATATCCGGTTAAAATACATTCTGGAATTTCATATTTTCCTGTGTATCCTAGGACCTATCCTCATTCTATTCCATACCGCATTCAAATTCGGAGGGCTTGTTTCTGTTGCTTTCTGGAGCATGGTTGCTGTGGTGTTAAGTGGCGTAGCAGGGAGGTTTATATACATACGGATACCCCGAACTGTTGACGGCCGCGAACTTGACATGGGTGAAATACTAAAAATAAGGGCGGATATGATAACAACTCTGCGTGACCAGTTCGGGATCGATGAGGATTTTCTCCATAACCTGCAAGAGGCAACAGCAACAACGAGGCAATCACCAGACAGGGTTACAAATCAAAGACGTTATTCAAGACAAAAAATTTTGAATTTACTCAACAAAAAATTAGAGCAGCAAAATACACCGGAAAAGAGACGTGTGGCCATATTAAAAGCGGTGAAAAAGGAAATATCCCTTTCACAAAAAATTGCTCATCTGGGTACAATGAAAAAATTATTCAGGTACTGGCATGTAGCACATATGCCATTTGCATTGATCATGCTCATCATCGTGATTATTCATGTGGGCATTACACTTGCTTTAGGATATAAATGGATATTCTGATGGAATCTTTGATCGAACAAATCATTATTTACGGTATCGTAATCATACTTTTTGTGGTGATCCTGTACTTTTACATGCGTTCCCGCAAGAAAAAATCGCACGAAGTAAGCAAAAAGATAGCCCGTGCAAAGGAAGAAGGCCTGTATGAACCAAACTCTTTGCATCCTTATATCGATCTTGATTTGTGTATTGGCACGGCAGCATGCGTTAACGTCTGCCCTGAAAAAGACATACTCGGTATTGTTGACGGCAAAGCTACATTAATCAATTCTTCAAATTGTATCGGACATGGGGCTTGCTTTCACTCTTGTCCCGTAGAAGCCATATCATTGCGAATCGGTACTGAAAAGCGCGGCGTGGAATTGCCTCATGTCAATGAAAATTTCGAGACCAACATGAAGGGCATCTTTATCGCAGGTGAACTGGGTGGGATGGGCTTGATAAAGAATAGTGTAGAACAGGGGAGACAGGCCATGGATAATATTGCCAGAACGATAAACGACCATGAAAAAGACGTGCTCGATGTGGCAGTAATTGGAGCAGGTCCCGCCGGCATCTCCGCTTCATTGCAGGCCAAAAAGCTCGGATTGTCATGCGTCACGTTCGAGCAGGATTCTTTGGGAGGCACCGTATATCATTTTCCCCGCTCAAAAATCGTGATGACCGCACCGATGGAGCTTCCCTTGTACGGCAAGGTAAAATTATTCAATACATCAAAGGATGAGTTGCTCGGTATTTGGATGAAAGTGATCAGGGAAAACGACCTGAAAGTATTTGAAAACACCAAAGTGGAAAATATTAAGCTTGTGAGCAACGGAAAGTTCAGGATTGAGACTTCCACAGGAAAAACCTTCACTACAAAAAATATTCTGCTCGCTACAGGGCGAAGAGGCACACCACGCAGGTTGAATATCCCCGGGGAAGATAAGCAAAAAGTTTTCTACCGTTTGCTTGAACCCGAAAGGATCAGGGGTAAAAAAATTGTTGTGGTAGGAGGTGGTGATTCGGCCATTGAAGCTGCCCTGCTGCTCAAAGACCACAACGAAGTGACACTCTCCTATCGACGCGATAAGTTTTCGCGCATCAAGCCGGACAATAAAGAGCATATCGGCAAAGCCATTAAAAGTCATGAGATTAAACCCAAAATTCTCAATAACCTTTCTATTCCGAGCTTAAATCACTTCAAAATCAGGCACTTTGTTCACGTTTGACTCGTCGCCATAAAAGTACATTATGCCTCCTCATCAAACGTGCTGATTTTCTTCCCGCCCTGGCGGGACAAGTTGTACTTTAACCTCTCATTACGAAATCCTGGTGAGAATTTTGGGTTCAAAAAAAAGGCAGCCCGAACAGGCTGCCTTCAGTTTGATTAAGTTTAGTTAAGCTGACTATGACGAAATGGTCACGTCCTTGCTTACGCCTCCGAAAGTAACGGTAAACGTATT
>WGED01000145.1 GCA_015492915.1 Cyclobacteriaceae bacterium | reverse complement strand
TACAGGAAATTCCCGTTGATAAGTTGAAATCAAAAGAAAATCTCATTTTTTAACCTCCGCTGGCTTTACCAGTAAAATCTTTTCTCTTTCCACAATTACCGCTCCTTTTGGCCCTCCCTTGGCTTTTCGTACATATTTCTTCGGGGTGTATAGTACAGAAACAAGCGATTCCCCACTCCTTTTGGAATATCGCGCTGCCAGCTCTGCCGCCTTTTCGATTACCTGTGCGGGTATATTTTGTCCGGATTTCTTCCGCACGACTACGTGAGAACCCGGTGCATCTTTGACATGTAAAAATAAATCGTCTCTCTTCGCATATTTAAAAGTAAGCAAATCATTCTTCGCGGCGTTTTTACCAACCATTATTTCATAGTCCTGAAACTCAAACATCTGAAACGGCATTTCCTCCTGCCCTTTTGCCTTTTCCGGCTCAATTGATAGTTGCTTTAATGCTTTGAAATTTCTGATGTTTTCAAGTTTTTTTATTTGCTCCCGCCATGTTTTTACCTGATCTTCCCTGTCGAGGATATGCCTGGTGATATTCTTAATTTCAATGCGGCGGTTTCTCGCCTTTTTATAATACCTCTCTGCGTTGGCCTGTGGAGACAGATTCGGGTTTAGCTTGACCGATACGGGCTTTTGCGTAAAAAAGTCTGTTAAAATAACTTCGGACTCATGTGGCCTGATCACATGGAGATTGGCCATGATCAGGTCTGCCACATGCCTGTCATCAGTCCTGTTTTCAAGTTGTCGCAGTTTTTCGTATGATTTCTGAATATATGACTCCGCTTTACGAATCTTTCTCAGCAAGGCATTGCGGATAGTTTCTTTCTTCTTTTCGAGTTGGTACGACGATATGTATAACCCGAATAATTCATTGAGGGCCATTGCCGGATCATCAAATTCCGGATCTTCCTCCGACATTCTGAATAACGTGAGAGCAGGAGCCCTGCCTTGAACCGTATGAATAAAAAATGTCGGATTCTCAAGGTATTTGAGCAATGACTCCACAAACCTGTATTGCTCGTCGATACTCATTTGTTCATAACCATGCTGCCGGAAATACCACTCGAACGGCTTGCCCATCGTCGGAAAGAATTTCCTGATATTTCCATGCTCTTTTTCAAATGTCGCCCTGTCGAATTCAATCTCTCTGTTCAATCCTTCAATGGTGATTGATGCATCTTGCTTTAATTTCCTGCGAAAAATTTCAACTGCCTTATCCCCTTTAAACAATATGATATTTGCCTTATTTCCATGCATTTTGAACAGGAGACGATAATCTTCCCCAAAGTCAAAATAAAAACTGCGGTCATTATCAATCTGAATGACATCCCTGATCTTTTTGCGGATTACGTCCTGAAACAAATCCACACTGTTTTTCCTTGCCCGCCTGTATTCGGCGGGAAAAGAAAGAATACAAAAAGAAGGACCCAGAAAAGCTCGGATAAAGCGTTCTTCCCCGTTTTTTATCATTGCGATGATGAGTTCATTCTTTGCCTGGCTGAAAATCTCTGCTATGGCAAATCCCCTTAAATCCTGTCCCAGTCTGGTGCAAAGCTGACGAAGAAAATAATAATTGTTGTGCATCAGTTAAAGGCTTAGGGTAAGCCCGTCCCAGGCAAGCTCTACATTTTCAGGCAGTTCCTTCGAAACCTCTCCGTACAATCCCAGCCTGTGGCTGATATGAGTAAGGTATGCTTTTTCAGGATTCACTTTTTCAATGACTTCAAGTGCCTGTACCAAAGTAAAATGTGAAGCATGTGCGCCTTTCTGCAGGGCATTCAGTACCAGCACTTTCGATCCTGATATCTTATTCATCTCCTCACCGGATATATAGTTGGCATCGGTGATATAGGTGAAATCACCAAAACGGAACCCCAGCACCCTCATGGTATAATGCATTACTTCGATCGGAACAATCTCCAGACCGTCAATATTAAATGGCTTTTTATTAATCTGATGGATCTCCAGTTGGGGCACGCCGGGATAATCATTGTCAAAAACATAGTGGTACTGGCATTTGATCTCTTCGATCGACAGATCATTCCCATACACAGGCATGGGCTTTTTCTGCAGGTAATTAAAGGTTCGCACATCATCGAGCCCTGCAAGGTGATCTCTGTGCGGATGAGTGATGAGAACCGCATCGAGCCTTGTGATGCCTGCCCTGAGCATTTGATATCTGAAGTCAGGCCCCGTGTCTATGATAATTTTATGATTTTCCGTTTCGATAAATGCCGAAGTCCTGAGACGCTTATCTTTTGGATTCCCGGACCGGCAGACGGTGCAATTACAACCGATCACAGGGATACCGAGCGAGGTGCCCGTGCCAAGAAATGTAACTTTCAAGTTCAATTTTCGCCTCTGAGATCGTTGTACAATGCAAGATTTTTGGGACTGAATTTTTCAGTTTGCAAATCAACTGACCGGAGGATCTCAATCAAACTATTGATCTTGCCTTCCAGGTTATAAAACTTATTGACGATTACCACTTTGGTGTCCCGAATAACGCAATAGCCGGATTTGAAGTTGCCCTTTTCGTACCTCAGAATGTAATCGGATTCTGAAAAAATATCTTCAAGCTTATTAAGAAAATGCCTGGAATATTTTACCTCCATTTAGTTCGTGAGATTCTTGACAGTCTCTACCAGTTTGTCAAAATTGAGTGGCTTCTGGAGATAATCGTCGATGCCGGCTTGCTTAAACTCCTCCAGCGAATAATTCATGGCATTTCCGGTGATGGCCACTATGGGAATTTTAGCTTTTTTTTCATCGCCCATTTCTCTGATCCTTCTGGCACATTCTATCCCGTCCATTTTAGGCATATTTATATCCATGAGGATAATATCATAATCATCCTTTTCGAGCATATCGAGCACTTCAAGCCCGTTTTTGGCAGAAAAAATCTGGTAGTTCTGCATTTTTAATATTCGTGAGGTCAGATTTTGTATTACAGAACTGTCTTCGGCAATTAATACTTTTTTTGCATCCATGATTATTTATTTAAAAACTTTGGATAAAACTTTTTAAACTCTTCAAAACTCTCCCTCAACTTTTCCAACTCATCTTCCAGCCCCTCATAAATCCTTTTTTGCTTTTTCAGCTTGGCTTCAATATCAATCGTGCGGCGGGAAACTTTTTCAATACCAAGGGTACCGGCATTCCCTTTCAGTGTATGCAAATTAATTAAAATATTTTTGTAGTTACCATCCTTCAGAGAAAGAATACAGCTTTCGATCTGTTCACCACTCTCCTTCTCAAAATCCGCAAATACATTCAGCACCATCTCATCACCGCCATATTTTTTCAACTGCTCCACGATCTCCTTATTGATGATCATATCCTCCTGATCAACTACCGTGATCTCAATTTCTTTATCTCCACGCTCTATATGTAATAATGATCTGATCTTATTGAGCAGTTCATTGGCTTTGATCGGCTTGGAGATATAATCGTCAAGGCCTGACTTGATAAACCGCTCTTTGTCTTCTTTCATTGAATAAGCCGTCATTGCCACGATGGGCGCCAGGTTTTTAATGCCCAATGCTTTTATCTTTTTCGTTGCTGTGACGCCGTCCATATCGGGCATCTGAATATCCATAAAAATAATGTCATAATGTTTCTGCCTGGCTTTGTTGATGGCATCATGACCATTGACTGCGAGATCAACGTTACAACCTGACTTTTTGAGTATCTCCCCGGCCACCTGCCTGTTTACCATGTTGTCATCAACAAGCAAAATATCGGGCACTTTGTCATTAAAGAAGTTGTTGATGCGGACGTCTTTTTTCAACAATTCATCTTCATCGATGATATCCTCATCGGTTTCTTCCGCTTCAAACGTAAACCAGAAAGAACTCCCCAGTCCGAGAGCGGAATAAACGCCAATGTCGCCTCCCATAAGTTTGCACAATTCTTTGGAAATGGAAAGTCCAAGGCCTGTGCCACCGAACGTTTTGGTCGAGGTGTCCTCTACCTGGCTGAAACTGTTGAAAAGCTTTTTCACATTTTCCTGTGAAATACCGATCCCACTGTCACTCACAACCACTTTAATGAGATTTGTCCTTCCTTTTTTCACAACAGTCTTCAGGCTGATATTGATAGATCCACCTCCATCGGTAAATTTGATGGCATTCGAAGTGAGATTGGAGAGCACCTGCAAGAGCCGTGTTTCATCGATCAGTACTTTCTCGGGCAGGTTCTTATCCATATGATAATACAGATTGATGCTCTTGGCTGTAGCTTGCTGCGAGAAGAGTGCATACAGCTTCTCCATTGTGTTATTGAGTCTGACAGGAATCTTTTTCAACTCAAACTTTCCGGCTTCAATCTTGGACAGGTCGAGGATATCGTTGAGAATGGTGAGGAGCGTCTCGGAAGACTTTTTGATCGTCTGCACGTATTGTGTTTGCTCTTCATCAAGGATAGAATTACAGAGCAGATCGATAGTACCGATGATCCCGTTCATCGGTGTCCTTATCTCATGGCTCATGTTCGCCAGGAAGTTTTCCTTCACCTTCAGTGAGCGCTCGGCGACTTCTTTGGCTTTTTGAAGCTCAAGGTTGGCTTCCTTAAGCTTGGTAATATCCCTTGCCACACCTTCGATATAGGCAAATTCACCATCTTTGTACATCAGACGAATGTTCAACAATATCTGCAATTCTTTTCCGCTTTTCGTCTGCACAGAAGCCTCGACGTTGCGTAAGCTGCGCTCGCGGAGCAGACGCCGCACAAGCTTCCTGGCCTTTTCTTTATAAGGGTAGAAATTGATGATGTTATTGCCAATCACAAAGTCTTCATCATAACCGAGCAGTTCCTTAATGGAAGGGCTCACCATGGTGATGGTACCTTTCTGATCACAACGGAAATAAATATCCTGGAATGACTCAAAAATATTTCTGAACTTCTCCTCACTTTCCGCCAGGGCCATGTCCGAAAATTTCTTCTCGGTGATATCGTGCGCAATACCGAAAACTTCCTGGATGCTGCCGTCCTCCTGATAAATAGGATTGAGGAATATTTCCTTCCAAATCGCCGTTTTGTTAGTCTTATTGATCAGTCGGGCTTCGAAATGCAGGAAATTACCTTTGAATACTTCTTCATATTTTTCCCGCCAGAATGCCGCGTCATGACTCAGCAGTTTTGGTCGCTTGCCTCTGACCTTTTTATCGATCGAGTCAAGGTTGTAATAATCTCTGTTGGTATTGAAATAGTTTTGATTGAAGGAAGTAAATTCAAAATTCTTGTCCACAGACCAGATAAGGTGGCTGCTGCTCTCAAAGATTGCCTTGAGACGTGCTGATTGTTCGAAAATTTTATGCTCTTTTTGCTTTCTCTCAATAGCCAGGGCTATCTGCCCCGAAATAAAGTCGAGTAACTCAAGGTCCCTGTAATTGTAGGTTGTCTTTTTATCATAGCACTGGAGGGTGATGATACCGATAATCCTGTCGGCAATCCTCAGCGGAACGCCAAGCCAGATTTTCGGTATTTTCCCATAGTGCTTTATCTTGCCATGATACTCCAGGTTTATAATGTCTTTTTCGTAGAGAAACAGCGGTTTGTTGGAACCCATGGCGTATTCCGTAAGCCCGTTAGTTAGTTTTCTCTCAAGCTTTTTGTTGGTATTTGGCGAAAACTCATCAATGAAGTACGGAAATGTGAGTTTTTTATTTTCCCGATCAATCAGTGCCACATAGAAGTTTTTGGCCTCAATAATATTGCTCAGCTCATAGTGGATATTCGCAAAGAGCGACTCCAGGTCAGAGCTGTGGATGGTCATATTGGCGATTTTATAATAGAGCGCCTGCGACTTTTCAGCCCTTATCCTGTCGGTAATATCATGGAAAATGCCCTTAAATTCAATGGGTTTTCCGTTTTTGAATGAGCAATTAACCCCGCCCGACAAGTATATCTTCCTGCCGTTTTTGGCAACAAACACCGTATCGAATTTATCAACATTTTTACCTTCCAGAATCAAATCAAGGGCAATGGTGGTTTTGCTGATATAATCCGGATGAATGATATCTCTGATGTTGAGTGAGTTGATCTCTTCGTCGTCATAACCCAGCTTTTCCTTCCAGATTTTGTTCACAAACAGCATCTGCCCGTCGAGGGCGAAGATCTGTATCAGGTCATTGGCATTGTCAAAAAGCTCCTTTAGCTGTTCGTTGGTTTGTTGTAGTTCTTCGGTTATCTTTCGCTTCTCAGTTACGTTTTCTCCAACAAGTGTCACACCTGTGATCTGCCCTTTGGCATTGTAGAGCACTACCGAACTCAGGTTTAATATGATTGTATTGCCTTTGTGGTTCACCAAACGACCTTCAAAACTTGAAACGTATCCGTTATTTTGAATGATCGCCTTCAGAAAATCCCTGGCAATCTCCTGCTCATCCTCAGGGAACAGATTTTTATAAAATATCTTCCCTATGATCTCATCTTTCGATTGATCCAGTGCATCGCACAAAGCCTGATTGCAGAAGGTGATCTTACCCTCCCTGTTCAGTGAAAAGGCTATAAGGTGTGATTTTTCAAGGGAATTGTGCAGCTTTCGCTCCGACTCCTGCAAGGCCTGTTGCAGATTTCTTTCGTCTTCCTCGATTTTTTTGTCGGTAATGTCGATCGTGGCGGAGATATAACCGGAAAATTCACCTTCAGACTCATAGAGTGGAATGCCTGCCTCATGAACCCACCTGATCTCATTGTCATTATTAAATATCCGGTAAACAACCCCGTATTTCTTCCTTTTGCTGAATGCCGCTTCAATGGAAGACCTGACAAGATTGACATCTTCTTTATAGATCACATCATACCATCCGCCCTGTCGCTGCTCCCGCAGAGTTTTCCCTGTAAATTTAAGCCACTGGTTACTGAAATAGTAGAAGTCATTCTTATTATCCGACATTTTGAACATTACCGGTGCAGACTCGGACATCTCGCCAATAGGCACATGTCCCCGGGCCGCTTCCCTTTCGATCAGATCGGAAATATCTATAATCGCCGAAGCAATACCGTTAAACTCACCGTTCCGGTCAAAAACAGGCATTCCCGATTCAAATACAAGGGCATAGTCATTGTCGGCCTTCTCAATGCGATAATTCAGATTGTATTTCTCATGATTTTCAAGTGCCTGAGCAACCACCTTTCTCACTTTGTCCCTGTCGGAAATATGGATCGTCTGCAGCCAGCCTTCGCCAAGCTGATCATTGAATGACGCACCGGTGAATTCGAGATACGCGCTGTTGAGATAATAAACGGTACCGTCTGGATCGTAGCATTTAAACATCAATGCCTCTGTGGCCAATAATTTATGGATAATCTCCGGCTCACGACTCAAAATCGTATGATCCAGACCAGGGATATTGAGTTTCTTTGGTGTGAGCGTAAGGAAGTAATGATCTTTTTCAAAGGTAAAAATATTCACCTCGGCAAATACCAGTTCATTGGCGGGTGTCTTTATTTGCAGGGAAATATTTACCGGATTTCCTGCATCTATTGTGTTAAAGATATCCCGCAGCACCTTTTTCGACAAACTCCCGTCGGGTTGATATTCCGGAAACAGGTCTTCAAGAGGATGCCCGACCACTTGTTTCATTTCGCAATGAAACAAATCATCATCCATTTCCTGAACGCCAACAATCACTTTACCCTCCAGCTTCAGTATACACCTTGCCATTTTGCCATTGAAATGCTCAGGCTTTTTTACCTCGTCCATTTCCGGGCGTTCGACCATTGCTGTATTTGTGCTATCCTTTGACATTCACTCAGTTTCAGAACTTTAACCCCATAAAGTTAAACATAATCTTTGCTTTTTTCTATTTCGAACTCGTAACACCTTACATTGTTGCTTATTTTTGAAAAAAATATTGAATCCGACAAACAAATTGAGCCTTAAAAATCATCTTATCGTCATAGCCGGCCCGACCGCTTCGGGTAAGACGGCGTTGTCAATAAAACTGGCAAAGGCGCTAAAGTGCGAGATAATCTCGGCAGATTCGAGGCAATTTTACAGAGATTTATCAATCGGCACAGCAAAGCCTGACGAAAAGGAGATGGAGGGCGTCAGGCATCATTTTGTTGATTTTCTTCCTCTTGAAAAGGAATTCAGCGCGGGAAAATTTGAGCTGGCTGTGCTCGACCTGCTCCATGAGATTTTTACTAATATTAACCGTTGCATCATGACAGGGGGCTCCGGGCTGTACATCCGGGCGGTGTGCGAAGGGATGAACGATATCCCCGCGGTCGATAAAAGTTTTCGCGACGAACTGTACAGGGAGTTGGAGCAGCATGGCCTGCAATCGCTTGTGGAAGAACTGAGAACCAAAGATCCTGTCTATTATGAAAAAGTGGATATAAAAAATACACAGCGTGTCATCAGGGCCCTGGAGGTGTGCCGCGCCACGGGAATGCCGTATTCCTCATTCAGAAGCGACCGGAAAGTGCAACGGTCTTTCAACATCATCAAGATAGGTCTGGAACGGGAGCGGGAAAAGCTCTTCGCGCGCATCAACGAGCGGATGGACCGCATGATCGAGGCAGGCTTGTTTGAAGAGGCGGAAAAGTTTTATGACAAAAGGCACCTGAATGCATTGAAAACGGTCGGATACAAGGAAATTTTCGACTATCTCGATGGAAAGTTCGAGAAAGAGGAAGCCATCCGCTTATTGAAGCGAAACAGCCGGCGCTATGCCAAGCGGCAGATGACATGGTTTAAAAAAGACCCTGAATTCATGTGGTTCCATCCTGATGACCATGAGAAAATACTGAAGTATATTCACGAAAAAATGACCGAAAACTCATGACTGAGAATACTGCCACGGATGCGCGAATTAAAAAATATTGATTTATGAATTGCACCTCCGCCAAAAC
>WGED01000144.1 GCA_015492915.1 Cyclobacteriaceae bacterium | reverse complement strand
GAACACAATCAAATATCTATGCGCTTTAACAGAATTTTTGATTATAAAACAATATTTAGCCAAATCGAGTGAAATATTTGATCATAATCAAATTTTCAATAGCCACGCCTATTGGCAAGCCATAAAAAGGACGTGCAAAAAGATTATCGGGCCGCTACGGTGGTGCTGTCCTGGGTCAGGGAGTCAAGTCCGGTCGAAAATTCAAGTGCCGGAGCATATCGTGGATTATAGGCCAGGGCCTTGTCGATAAAATATCGCGCATCACCGGGGCTCATATCCATGAGCAGACGACCATATTCGGTATAGAAAAAAGCCGGATCGAAAGGTGAGCCCCAATCCTTCACTTTATCCCACAACTCTGTGTCAAAATACCGCGCCATTTCCAGTACCTTTTCCAGATCTCCACCTTTATGGTTCTTAAGCGCCTTCAGGTGTAAATCGTATTTCAGTAGCTCGTTATAATTATTGGCGTCGATGTCGTAATGTGCAATAAGTGTGTCCATATCGGCCAGTTCCTTATTGAATAATTTTTCCTTCCCCTGTTGCAAATATATCCATGCCAGCAGCCAGTGCATCATATGATTGCGCGTAGCCAGATCGAAAGCATCATATTGCCTTTTAGCTTTCAAACAGGTGTCAAGGGCCATTTTTTCATCTCCTCTGGAGAAATACACAAATGCTTTGTTGGCATATCCCGTGGCCAGGGCTTCGGGCGTGCTTTTGAAACCGATATATTTATTGATGTTTTTTTCCGCCTTATCAAATTCCTTTTTCCTGACATATATATTGGTAAGCCCCGCATACATATAATCAAGCCCCGGATCGAGGGTGATGCCCTGCAATTTGGCCCACTCTGCCGAATCGAGCTTGCCCGCCGCCATGAAGCCGTCACCATAGCTGTCGAATGCATTGGCCGAAGAGTCGATCCCAACATATTTTTTGAAATAATGCAGGGCTTTATCGTGCTCGCCCGTATGCGAAAAACAGTAGGCATAGTGGTTGATGGCCTGGGTGAAATTGGGATCCAGTTCCAGCGCCAATTCATAATTGCGTTTGGCATTTTCGATGTCGCGCAACTCGAAATAGACCTCTGCAAGGTCGTAATACGGTTCTTTCTGACCTTTCAGGTAGGTGAGGATCATGCGCATGTTCTTAATAGCTTCACGATAATTACCGTCAATTTTATTTTTCAGGGCCAGGGCTTTCAGTGAATCGGCCTTGCTAAGCTTGTCGAGCTGCGACATAATTGAGTTGAGTAATCGCATGGATTCAAGATTATCACCGTTGAACCTGTAAATTTCACTCACGCGCAATTTTGCCAGTACAAAACCCGTATCGATGGATACTGCCTTGTTAAAATAACGAAGTGCATTATTTACATCAATCTTTTCCCATGCCTTTTCGCCATAATAGAAATTAGTGAAAGCGTCCCAGTCATTGGTAAAAGACGAACCTGCCAATGAATCATTGCCGAGGATAAACTTTGTGATTTCACCGGCTTTACTCACGAGCAATTCCGACGGATCGGTAAAATCAAATACCTTTTTCTTATGCTTCCCTGCTACATTATCCGTTTTATCGACGATGAGTTCGTAATTAAAGTCATGATTAACAATGGTAGCATCTACACTGAGGCTGGGCACAAAATATTGCTCTTCGTTGTCATGATATATTTTCTCAAACTGATCGGAAGTAAGAATGGTAGCGTCACTGCTTTGCATTATTTCGTCAGTGATCAGATATCTTATCAGGCCCGCATCGAGGATTCTGTTTTCGTTTTCAGTATGATTTTTTTCCGCAACATTGATCACAACCTCTTTTTTTACGACCATCTCCCTGCTATCCCTGATAAAAAGCCAGTAAATAAGCCCTGCCCCTATGACAACCGATAACAATGGAACAAGCACTTTTTTTGTTGCCTTTTTCTTTCGCAAACGTCCGGGTGATTTCTTTTTTGCAGATACTGCTTCTTGCAAGCCTTTTGGCTCTGATGGCCTCCCTTCCTTTTTACGCACCACCTCTTTAGCTTCTTTCAGGTCCTCAACCAATTCATTCGCATTGGCATATCTGTCATTTTTATTAAAAGCGAGACACTTTGTGATGATGTTTTTCAACTCATCCGGAATCAGGCTAGAAAAATGTCCGGGAAAATTAACGGGGTCAGACTGAATTGATTCCAGCAGTTCTCCGGCGGTTTTGCCGTAATATGGGAGGCTGCCCGTTAGGGATTTGTAGAACAATACACCGAATGAGAAAATGTCCCCGGCCAAACTCCATTCTTTACCGGACAAATATTCAGGAGGATAATATTGAAAGGCTTCAGGCTTGCCTTTTTCTGCATCGAGCAGGTACAATAAAACACGGTTGTCAAAAGTGGCCAACTGGTATTTGCCCGGCTTCTTCTCAATGATCGATTCCGGCCGGATGTACCCATGGTAAATATCGTTGTGGTGCAATTCGGCCAGACCAACCGCCAGATCAAGAAATTTTGATGTGTTGTTCTGGATGTTCCGCTCTATCTCGCTGATGAGTCCATCCCTGTTCTGTTTTTCATCAAAGTAATCCCACAGGATGAGCACCTCATTATCCAGAATATGTACTTCATAAGCTTCAAGAATATTTTTATGCTTAAAACCATGTCTGCCGACTTTTCTACCCTCCTGATTAATAGGGTTAACTTTTTTTATACTCTCCACGATGAATCGATGTCCTTCATCATCAGCCACCAACACGCTGTTGTCGCTCACAATTCCCCAATCGAGATTATAAAGGATGGTGTAACCAAGGGAGTAGATATCTTTTACCATATTAATGGCAGCATTGACGGTATCATCTTTCAGGCCCCAGAGACCGGCCATTTTCCTTATCAGCTTCTCTTCAGAGCCCGTGATCATCTTGTCTTCGAAAAGCGAGATGACAAGTTCCATGAGCTTCTGATTGGCCGGCTTGATCTTTTCAATGAAATCATCCGCCTTTTTCCATTTGCCTTTTTCCTTGTAAATCCATCGCTCCGCAATGCACTTGTTCTCGATAAATCTGACGAGTTTACCCGGACAACCCTCAGAAATTGTGTACAGCAAATCCAGTTCTCTGGTAGTAAAAAAATCATCTCCAAATACCGGGCTCAGCATTTTATGCGTGAACGAGCGATCAAAAACATTGACATACAGCTCATAAAGGCACTTGTCATACACCAGACGGTTGATATTGTTAAAAACTTCTTTGACCGTTTCTTCTTCATCCTCCTCGAGCAGAATCACGCCCCACAGTCCTGCATCATCCCTGAGCAGTTTGCCGATCAGTTTCAACGAATAGCTGTCGAGCCATTGTACATTTTCAATAAATATGATAATGGGGCTTTTTTTGCTCATCCGGCGAAGGAAACGCCTGTAGCTGTTAAAGATTTTTGCCTCTTTCTTTGCTATGGATTTATCGTTTTTATCGCTCTTGACACTTTTCACAAAGTCATTGAGGGCATTGAGCGCATCATTGACACCTACCACAGCAAGCAGCAACTTGAATGCTTTTTTGGTAATATCGAGCCAACGGGATCGGTTGTAGATCTCTTCGGTGATCTTTACAAAAGCTTTATAAGGAGTATCATCTTCCGGTTGGCATGAATAGCGGATAATGTTTTTTTCAGGATCAAAATCGGGAATATCTGACAGGAATTCAACATCCTGTAACCTTTCGATAAATTCCTCTGCCAGCTTTGTCTTACCGACATCCTTTCGACCTCTGACGATGTAGCCCAGGCTTTTATGTTGCTGTAATATATACTTTTCAAAAAGTTTCAGAAGTTGGTTAAGCTCGTTTTTGCGATTGTAAAAAGGAAATCGAAGCATCTGGTCAGGTGGCTAAGTGGGTAATAATCATTAAAAACTCAAAGATAATTCAATGATAAATATAGGAATGATTATTCGGCAAAAAAACAACCGCTGATACAGCTTTCGTAAGTTTTTATGGAAAAAAGGGCATTTTTCATAGTCACCGGGCCCGGCAGGCCATGACAGCCCCATGCCAGGGTCTGCCTGCAAATTATTATAAAAAAAAATACCGTTTTCCCATGGCCCGCTACCAGCTCTCGATATGCACCTGCCCGGGCTGACGGCGCGTGTGCTGCACAAAGCCCTCTTCGTTGAGGATTTCGAGCATGGAGGAAGTCATGTCGGGATTGCCACAGAGGAAAATGTGGGCGTTCTCTGGTGTGGGTTTGAAGCCCCACTTCTTTTCTATCACGCCCTGTTTCCACATATCCTGGATAAGCCGCGTGTCTCCATGCCATCCGGCTGGTTCCTTTTCAGGTTTCAAGATGGTGGGGATATAGTTGAATTTGCTCGATAGGCTCTCGATGAGCGTGAGCTCCGAATAATAGCCCAGATCCCATGAGTTGGCCGCCCCATGAATTACAGCCAGTTTTTCAAGGCTTTTCTGCAAGGCATTCGAGCGCACCATGCTAATGTAAGGCGCCACGCCCGTGCCTGTGGCGATCAGGATGATATTCATGCCGTCAGGCACCTCATCGAGGGTAAACATCCCGCTCGTGCGCTTGCCGAGTTGGATGCGGTCACCGATATTGAGCGCAAAAATCCGTGGCGTCAGTGCGCCGGAGCGAACGATCGTGATGTAGAACTCAAGGTATTCTTTCGAGACCGATGACGAGGCAATGGAATACATCCGCCTGATCATCTGACCCGGTTTGTACTCTTTCTCTTCAGGTTCGGCGTCGGGCACGCGCGGTGCTTCGGCGGGCAGTGCCAGTGAGATATACTGCCCCGCGACAAACTCCGGAAAGTCCCCCGTTTCGGGTTTTACACGAATGATTCTCATTGTTGGGGAAACCTGTATGATGTGGGTTACTACGCTGTTGAGCTCTTTTTCTGCCATTGTTATCAGAGATAAAAAATTGATCTTCGGAAAAAATATTTTGACGGCGCAATATAGGATTTTATGACTAAATGAGGATGAGAAAATTTTAAATGTTCATGCCCCTTCGCGAATAGCCACACTCCGTTTCATCTTTTATTTATGCATCGCAGCCACCATGAGAAATGAACTAATCCATCATTATGCTTGGCTTCATGATATCAAACCGGTACATTTGTAGGACAAGTGAACAAGAAAATATCTACCATGTCAACATCAGGTGAGGAGAGCTTCACATCCGTCGTGCGTCCTGAGAAGCTGAGCGTTCAGATAGAAGCGCAATTGCAGAATGCCATCAACAAGGGCGTGTTCGCCGCAGGGGAACTGTTGCCGAGCGAAAACAAGCTGATGGAAATCTTCCATGTCAGCCGTGGCGTAATCCGGGAGGCGCTGTTGCTGCTTTCGGCAAAAGGCATTGTCGAAATTCATAAAGGGAAAGGGGCATTGGTGCGGAACCCGTCTATTGAGCCTTTGCTGGATTCCTACGCTTCGCTGGTAAATTACCGGTGCGGCAATAACGGGATTAAAAACGCGCTGGAAGCGAGAATCGTCATCGAGCCGCAGGTTGCTACCCTCGCCGCGGAGTTAAGGAGTAACGACGATGTGGTGAAATTAGGCCAATGCCTTAAAAATATGGAGGACCATATCCATGATAGAAAACAATACAATTTCCATGATGTGGAATTTCACAGAACCATATCCCAATCCTGCGGCAATCCCATGTTCACCATCATCCTGGACCCTATTTTTCACTTTCTGCAAACCTACCACCAGGAGACCATCGACAGCCTGATATCCCATAAAAAAACACTGGTTTACCACAGGATGATTTTTGAGGCCATCAAAAATAAAAACAGCGGCGAGGCATTCGATGCCATGAAAGAACACCTTTCGGAAGGATTAAAAGACGTGAATAAACTATTTAACAAGAAAAATACATGAAATTCAGGCCCAGCAAAGTTTTACGGAAATTAAGAGCAGGAGAAGTTGTGAGTTGTTTTAACGCTCACTTTGACGCTCAGGTGACGGACATTGCAGGGATGTACGGATTCGATTGCCTGTGGCTCGACAATGAGCACCTGGCCTCGGATTATCCGGCCATGCGCGCCCATATCTGGGCTGCCAAAAGCCATGACATGGATGTGATGGTGCGTGTGCCGCGGGGAAGCTATTCGGATTACATCAAACCGCTGGAACTGGATGCCGCAGGCATCATGGTTCCGCATGTCATGGGGGTCGGAGATGCCCGCAAGGTGATACGGATGACGCGCTTTCATCCCACGGGCCGCCGTCCGCTCGACGGGGGCAATGCCGATGGCGCTTATGCCACGCTTGAGCTCTCTGAATATCTGTCACAGGCAAATAAGGAGCGGTTCGTCGTGTTACAGATTGAGGACCCGGAGCCGCTCGATGAGATCGATGCGATTGCCGCGCTGGATGGTGTGGACATGCTTTTTTTTGGCCCGGCCGATTTCAGCCATGCCATCGGAGCGCCGGGAGATTGGGATCATCCGTCACTCATCGAAGCCAGAAAAATCGTGGCCGAAGCGGCTGCCCGCCATGGTAAGTTCGCGGGGATTCCGGGCAGCACCGACAATATGGATGAACTGGTGGACCTCGGCTACCGGTTTATCGCCCTGGGCGCTGATGTGGTGGCGGTAGGGCAATATTGCAAGCGCATTATGGAAGATTTCAACAGTCAAACCAATGGTTAATTTCAAACCTTCTGAAGATGTCTAAAAAGATTCTGACGCAGAAAGCAACCGACAATACGTACTATCATCCCGATTTTCATATCGCGCTGAATTACGGGATTGATTATCTGCATAGAAAGTTCGGAGACGATACAGTGCGGGAATATCTGATGCAGTTTACCGACAGTTACCACACTCCGCTCAAACGTGCTTTGAAAAAAGAAGGCCTGAAGGCACTGAAAACACATTATGAAAAAATATTCCGGATGGAGGGGGCGGATTACGATATCAACTTTACCGAAGAAGAACTGACCATTCATCTCAAGGCCTCACCGGCAGTAAAGCATATCGTATCGAACGGTCATGAGATTTCACCGCTTTTCAGCGAAACGGTGACCGTGGTGAACAATGAGCTATGCCGTGATACGCCCTACGCGTGTGAGGTGACCGGTTATGTCCCTGAGACCGGCGCATGCCGTTTACATTTTTATATGAGAAAACCATGATTTCCTGCACAGAGTTCATACCGGCATACAATGAGTTGTTCAGGTTTATTGAGCAAAAACAGGGCAAGGAGGCCGTCGTTGACTTCTGGAATCACCTTTCCGACGTGTTTCTGACCAACCTCAGAGACATGGTGGCAGCGCACGGCATCCGCGGCTGCTGGATGTACTGGAGCAAGACCCTCACCGAAGAGGCCGCGGCCTTCACCATGGAGCTGGACGAAGAAAAGGGGGAATTTTCAATCAGCATGAAATACTGCCCCTCAAAAGGGCGCCTTTTGGAAAATAAAGACATTGAACCCTATAAAGACTATTGCCGGCATTGCGATGTGCTGTACAGGCGGGTGCTGGAACCGCTGGGATTCAGCTACGAATTGAATATTTCTCAAAACAACACGCCTGACTGCACCTTGAAGGTCAAAAAAACCGGCAGCGCCGGTAAAGGCAACAAAGACAGCCGGACGTGACAAAAAAGACATGACTCAAACCAACGGTAAAATATTTCTGGTTCTGGACATAGGCACCAGCGACATCAAATGCGCGGGTGTCGATGCCACGCATCATGTCCTCACGGCAAGCCGGCGGAAATTCCCGATGGTAAGAAAAGGTGATTGTTTCGAAATTGATTTTAATACATTTCTGAAGGAAACAGAGCAGCTTCTGAAGGAGTGCGTCGTGGAAATAACAGGGAAAGGCTATGAGATCAAGGCGCTTTTGATAACGAGCCAGGCACAGACATTTGCGCCTGTAGATGCTGATTTCAGGCCTTTGCGGCAGGGGATTGTCTGGCTGGATGAAAGGGCAAAAGAAGAAGCGGATTTTCTTCATGAAAAACTGCCGGATTTTGCCAGGAGCTCAGGATTTGCACGGCCATCGCCCGCGCAGTACGTGTCGAAGCTGCTCTGGCTCCGAAGGTGCGAACCTGACATTTTCACGGAAGCGCAGGCCTTTCCGCTCATCAATGAATTTCTGGCGTATCACCTTACCGGCAAATTTTATTCGGACAGCACGGGCGCAGGCATGAGTGGTATCTATGACTTCCGCAGCAATTCCTTGAACATGGACGCGATGAAACTGCTGGATTTGCAGAAAAAG
>WGED01000143.1 GCA_015492915.1 Cyclobacteriaceae bacterium | reverse complement strand
TGGGGACGTCATCCGGATGCTTAAGGTAATTACTCGAGATGATGGAAAATTCATCATTTTCCCATTGGTATCTGAAAATGGCAAAAAGTTCAATATCGGGCAGCACGCAACTGAAAATATCCTTCAGGCCTTTGTCAAAATCAGCGGGTGTTTTAATCAAAAATAATTGCCTGGAAAAATCATTGATGATATTAAGTGTGCCTGAATTGTCTGATGTCATAATGATTGCAAGCAGTCTGTCCTTAATTAAATAATCCGGCAGGGTAGGGTGCCGCTGCTGTAATAATAATTCCCGCTATTTTTTCTGCTCATCCCCGTTCAATTTATAATCAATTTCTTTGAGATAACGGTAAATTGTTGATTTTCCAATATCAAGTTTTTTAGCAACTTTTAAGACATTATTATCATATTTTTCCAACATATGTCGGATGATGGCAAAATTATATTCCCGGAGTGTAAGTTCCTCAAAATTAAGCTTTTTGTCATCCATGATGCTGTTATACCTGATATCATCCTCGTCGATTTCCGGACCGTCTGACAGCACAGCGGCAAGCTCGACGATGGATTTTAATTCTCTGACATTGCCCGGATAATGATATTTCAGCAATTTTTCAATGGCATTTTTTGTGAATCTCAGATCCTGCATTTTATTTTCCCTGCAAAACTCAGTCAGAAAATGCTGTGCAAGTATAATCACATCATTTCCTCTTTCCCGCAATGGAGGCACAAGAATCGGCAGTCCCAGCAGGCGATAATACAGGTCTTCCCTGAACCGACTCTTTTTTACCTCTTCAGCAAGATCTTTATTGGTAGCCACCAAAACTCTTACGTCGAGTTTTATGGTATTATTACCTCCTACACGCGTCACTTCTTTTTCCTGTATCACCCTGAGCAGCTTGGCCTGAAGGTTCATGTCCATTTCTCCGATTTCATCCAGGAAGATCGTGCCGTTTTGCGCCTCTTCAAACTTACCTATCCTCCTGGTAACGGCTCCTGTAAATGCTCCTTTTTCATGGCCAAAAAGCTCGCTTTCAATAAGTTCTCTTGGTATGGCAGCAATATTTACCGGAACGAAGGGGCCTTTTTTTCGCAATGAATTGTAGTGAATGGATTTAGCGATGAGTTCCTTGCCTGTGCCTGTTTCGCCGGTGATGGAGACGGTGATGTTATTATTAACCGCCTTTTTCATCAGGGCAAAAACATTTTTCATCGCGTTACTGTTGCCCGTGATTATATTTTCAAAGTCATATTTCTCAGAAAGTTCTGATCTGAGGCTTTGAACTTCCAACGACAAAGAGAGGCTCTTTCGGGCATTGTTAATGGCATTGAGCAACAGGTCTTTTGTGTCCTCATTTTTAATTATATAATCATAGGCACCGTGTTTTAACAGATGAACGGCTGTGCCGATTTTCTCCTGACCGGAGACTATGATGACCTGTATGGCGGGATCAAAATTTTTTACTTTTGCCAGCACTTCATCTCCTGATATGTCCGGCAAGGTATAATCGAGGATGATAATGGATGGCTTGAGATGAAGGTTTTTTATACAATCAGTTCCTGTAGAATAGAAAAAAACCTCAAAATCCGGATTCAGGCTGAGCACGTATTCCAGAAACTTCAGGTACGTGGGGTCGTCTTCTACTGCGAAAATTCTAATGTTTTTTTCCATGTATGGAACAATGCGGTTAGCTGTTAAGGCTTTTCAGAAGGCAATATTATATAATACTTTTGTTAATTCATACCCCTGTAAAATCAAAAGGCCTTCCGAAGAAGGCCTTTTGTTGGCATAGGTGGGTTGCACCTGTTGATAAACAACACCAAGCTATGATTGTGGTTTAATGCGCCCTATTCCCTGGGCAATTGTTTTTGAATGCTGAGAATATCGGATAATTTTAAATTAAGTTCGTTGTTGTATATTCTGTAAATGAGTTTCCATTCTTCAGGGGCCATAAATCCATCGGAGTTGGCGATGAGTGACATCCAGGCTATGGCTTTGACCTGCTCATAATAATTACATTTTTTTAGCGAATTAGTACAGGCCTCTACTATTTCATCATGAGTTTTTCCAGTCACTTTTTCCATAAAATAATTAAACTTCCCATCATCAATGTTTTCATATTTTTTCATTATCCGCCCCATTCTAAGCTCTTTATCATCAACATGACCATCAGCATTTATCAGCAGATGGTAAAGTGCAACAAGTCCTGAGAAGTAGTCCGTTTTTTCAGCAGTAAGTGTCATAGCTCAGTGCATTTAAAGTGTCAACATTTCTTGTTTGTGTAAGTATATACAAACCCCGCCTTTAATGTAACCAATTAATAC
>WGED01000142.1 GCA_015492915.1 Cyclobacteriaceae bacterium | reverse complement strand
GATTGATGCTCATCAGGCGCAACATCCTGCTCGGGCGTGATGAAGACCGGACCGATCAGCCGGGCAAGCGATGGCGCAATATGCTGCTCGTCGCTTTCGGGCAGAAAAAGATGTTCAAAAAACCGATCCCGGCGTTGCTGCACCTGATGGTGTACACCGGTTTTCTGATCATCAATATCGAGGTGATCGAGTTTATCATCGACGGCGTCACCGGCAAGCACAGATCCCTGGCTCATGTGATGGAGGCTTGGGATTTGACCATCCTTTATTCCGTCGCACTCAATATCTTCGAACTGCTCTCCGTGCTGGTCATTCTCGCCTGTGTGTTTTTTCTGATCAGGAGAAATATCATTCGCGTAAGGCGGTTTCGCGGCATTGAAATGACGAGCTGGCCAACACTCGATGCCAACCTTATCCTGATCATTGAGATCATCCTCATGTTTGCCATTCTCACCATGAATGCAAGCGATCAGATTTTGCAGTCGAGAGATGTGGAGGGATATACAAAGACGGGCAGGTTGATTTTCAGTCACTTTCTGGCGGTTCCGGTTTACAAAGGTGTTGATACATCGGCACTCATCATTATTGAGCGGATTGCGTGGTGGTTTCACATCGTCGGTATTTATGCCTTTGCCATTTACGTCACATATTCAAAACACCTGCACATCATGTTGGCATTCCCGAATACCTATTATGCCAGCCTTGAGCCCGCCGGCAAAATACCGGTGATGCCCGAAGTGCTACGCGAGGTGAATTTTATGCTTGGGCTGGCAGGTGATGATGCGCAGGCGCCGACAGAGGAAATCAAAAGGCTTGGCGCTAAAGACGTACGCGACCTCACATGGAAAAATCTGCTGGACGCCTACACCTGCACGGAATGTGGCCGCTGCACATCGCAGTGCCCTGCCAACCAGACCGGCAAGAAGCTGTCGCCGCGAAAGATCATGATGGACACGCGCGACAGACTCGAAGAAGTGGGCAGGCTGGTCGCCAGGGAGGGAATGGAAGCAGAGGATGGCAAAGCGTTGCTCGGTGATTATATATCAAAAGAGGAGGTGTTTGCCTGCACCACCTGCAATGCCTGTGTGGAGGCCTGCCCGGTACTCATCAATCCGTTGAATATCATCATTCAACTGAGGCGATTCATGACCATGGAAGAATCGAGCGCTCCGGCCGAGTGGAACAGTATGTTCTCCAATATCGAGACGAGTTTCTCACCATGGAAATTCCCGCCGTCCGACAGATTTAAATGGGCTGATGAACTGAAAAATAACTGATCGTTGAAAAAAGAGAGATTATCATGGAAAATAAACCGGAATATAAAGTACAGACGATGGCCGAAATGGCCGCAAAAGGCGAGCAACCCGAAGTGCTGCTCTGGGTAGGCTGTGCCGGGTCGTATGACGAACGATATAAAAAAGTGACGAGGACATTTGTGAAGCTCCTTAATTTAGCGAGGGTATCTTTTGCTGTGCTCGGCGAAGAGGAGAGCTGCACGGGCGATCCCGCACGGCGGGCCGGTAATGAGTTCCTCTTCCAGATGCAGGCCATGTCCAACATCCAGGTGCTCAACGGATATCAGGTAAAAACCATCGTGACGGCCTGCCCGCACTGTTACAACACTTTTAAAAATGAATACCCCGACCTCGGCGGCACCTATGAGGTGTATCACCACTCGCAATACCTCAGCAAGCTGATCGGGGAGGGCAGGCTGAAAATCGGACAGAGCGATGAACTGAAAGATAAAAAGATCACCTATCACGACAGTTGCTACCTCGGCCGCGCCAACCAGATTTATGATGACCCGCGAAATCTGATCACAACGCTCAACGCAGAACTTGTGGAAATGAAACGCCACAGGGAAAACGGATTTTGTTGTGGCGCCGGAGGGTCCCAATTGTTTAAGGAGCCTGAAAAAGGCGATAAATTCATAAACAACGACCGCGCCGAAGAAGCGCTGGAAACAGGCTCGGAGATTATAGCAACAGCATGCCCCTTCTGCATGACCATGCTGACCGACGGAATTAAAAACAAAGAGAAGGAAAATGAAGTTAAAGTATTGGACCTGGCCGAGCTGATAGCACGGTCGAATAAAATCACTTAAATTTCATAGCCTTTGTGATAAAGGCGGGGATTGCAACTTAACAATTAAAGAGACCGATTATGTACATGGAATTTGACAAGCTCTCACCGGAGAGCCGGATATGGGTTTTCCAGGCCGACAGGGCCCTGAGCGATGACGAAAAAGAATATATCCATGAAAAAACGACTGTTTTTCTGGAGGGATGGAAATCGCACGGCAAGCCCCTGGAGGCCGGCATGGAGATCAGGCATGATCAATTTATCGTCATCGGCGCCAACGACACCGGCGTGGAGATAGGCGGTTGCACGCAGGACAAGCTCATGAGATTTATGCGAAAAATGAGCGAAGAACTCAGCACAGACCTGCTTGACAAATCGAAAATAGCGATACTGGATGATGTGATGATAAAACTCATTGACTTTTCCGAAGTCAGGGACCTGATCAAAAATGCAGCTATTTCGCCCGATACTTTCGTCTTCAACAATGCCATCCTGCATAAAAAGGACCTTTATACGCAGTGGTTCCTTCCCGCAAGGGAATCATGGCTGAAGCGGTATTTTCAGGCGTAGCGCTACTTCCGGTCCTGATGCTCCAATTAGCGCTGTGCGATGGATTCATGAGAAAATCACCATTTTATCATGCCACTTTATGGCAGAGACGAGTTTCAGGAAACTTTTAGGTGGGCTGACTCGCAAATCCCGTCACCGAATATATTGGGCCACAGCGTAAAAGTTCCCCTAAATTCATCGTTTTCTCATACAAAATATCAATGTGCCCGGAGGCCTTCATAAATAAAAATTCATTGCCGGGCCGGTTATTAGCATGTCTTGAGAAAAGGTATATTATTTTATGATTAAAAAATACTTGACCTCGCTATACTACAAAGTCCAAAAAATTGTTTTATTTCCGAAGGCAATTCCTGCGGAATCGCTAAATTTGGTTCAATCGTAACAGACTGGTGCTAATGCCACAATGAAATGAACAGAGCTGCAATCTATTTGTATTTTCTCGCTATCATTTTTCTCTCCGCCTGTTCGGCCGGAAAAATGGCCATGAAAAAAGGGGACAAAAAGCTGAAGTGGGGTGAGTTTGAATACTCGATCGATTATTTCAACAAAGCCATCAGACACGACTACAAAACCGGGGAGGCCAACTTTAAGATCGGCGAGGCATACCGTCTCTCCAACCGCATCAAAGAGGCCATGCCTTTCTATAAAATGGCCCTTGAGCAGGGCTATAATGAAGAACCGGCTCATTTTTATTATGCCATCGCACTGAAGACCAACGAAAAATACAATGAAGCGCGCAGGGTACTCGAGGATTACCTCGCCCAGGCGACTGATGAAAAAACCATGGAGCGCGCCCAGAAAGAGCTTGATAACCTGATTAAGCTTAACGACATTTCCAATAAGAAAAATTATTACCGAGTTAAAAACCTGTCCAAGATCAATACCGGCGCTGCGGAATACGCACCGGTGTACCTGAATGGGGAATTATATTTTTCGTCAAACAGACAGGGGGGTAAAATTTACAAGGCCACCGGCACGGCTTTTTCGAATATTTATAAAGTAAAAACCAAGGGCGCCCGCGTCGATACCACTACCATCATGATCCTGGGCCCCGAGATCAATTCGCCCAACACCAATGACGGCTGCATAGCCTTTTCGCCCGACGGGCAGACGATGGTCTTTGCCAAAGGAAACAGCGGCCGCAAAAAAGACGCCGATGATGTCGATCTGTATATTTCAAGATTTAGGAGGGGAGCATGGTCAAAACCTCAGCCACTCAGGGTAAACGACCCCAAGGCGTGGGATTCAACCCCGGCATTTTCGAAAGACGGCAGAACACTTTATTTCTCATCGAACAGAAGGGGCTCGATCGGCGGCACCGACTTGTATGCCGCCACCAAAAACAGGCGCGGCCGCTGGAGCAATGTGCGCAATCTCGGCCCGAAAATCAACACGCTGGGCAACGAGATGTTTCCGCATCGTGCAAGTGACGGCTCATTGTATTTTGCTTCTGACGGCCATCCGGGATTCGGCGGCCTGGACATTTTCGTGGCAAAACGCGAAGGCGGCAAGATGGTCGTCGAAAACCTGGGTAAG
>WGED01000141.1 GCA_015492915.1 Cyclobacteriaceae bacterium | reverse complement strand
AGGTAAGATTGCACAATCGTTGCAAGCTTACCGGAAGGCCAAAAGGATATATGAGAAAATTCGGTATTTCCAGGGTGACTTTCAGGGAAATGGCGAGTGCCGGAAAAATCCCGGGAATCAAGAAAGCCAGTTGGTAAGCACCTTTCATTATTGGTTTTTTTGTCATAACTTTGCAGGCCGTTTTAAAAAAGAGTAAAAAACAATTAAAAATATTTAGATGGATCCAGTTGCTGATTATCTGACAATAATTAGAAACGCTATCAAAGCAAATCACCGAATTGTGAATATTCCAGCTTCGAATATCAAGAAGGAAATCACAAAGGTATTGCACGATCAGGGTTATATTCAGAACTATAAATTTGAAGATGAAGGTCCCCAGGGGAACATCAAAATTGCCCTGAAATACAATCCGCATACCAAGGAATCGGCGATCAAACATCTGGAGAGGGTCAGCAAGCCCGGACTCAGGAAGTATGTTCACACCGAAAACCTGCCGAGGGTATTAAATGGTTTGGGAATTGCGATTCTTTCAACATCCAAAGGAGTGATGACTTCCAAGAAAGCGAAAGAAGAGCATGTCGGCGGTGAAGTTTTATGTTACGTGTACTAATAGCTGAAGAAAATGTCAAGAATTGGGAAAAAACCGATCGATATTCCTGAAGGAGTTACTATTGAAGTAAGTGATCATAACCTTGTGACCGTAAAAGGACCAAAAGGGGAGCTCTCTCAGCAAGTTGATCCTGATATTCAGATCAAGATTGAGGATGGTGTTCTGAATGTCGTGCGGCCAACCGAGCAAAAAAGGCATAAGGCCATGCACGGATTATACAGGTCATTGATCAACAACATGGTGGAAGGAGTAAGTAATGGATTTAAGAAACAATTGGAGTTGGTTGGTGTCGGATATAAGGCTGACGTAAAGGGAAAGACTCTGGAATTGCACCTGGGACATTCACACAGCATTTATTTTCAGATACCTGAAGAGCTTTCTGTTGCGGCGGAAACTCAAAAAGGTAAAAATCCCATAATCACACTGGAAGGCATCGACAAACAACTAATCGGGCATGTAGCTGCCAAAATAAAATCACTCAGGAAAGTTGAACCTTACAAAGGAAAAGGTGTTCGCTTCGTAGGTGAGCAAATAAGAAGAAAAGCTGGTAAAACTGCTGCTAAATAATTAAGGAAATGGCTATCAAGAACGCTGTATTAGCAAGGAGATTAAGAATAAAGCGCGGTATCAGAAAAAAGATTTCTGGTACACCCGAAAGACCAAGATTGTCTGTTTTTAAGAGTAATACTGCCATTTATGGTCAGTTGATCGACGACAAGAATGCTCAGACCCTGACATCAGCAAGTTCCAGGGAACTCGGTGCAAAGAAGAATGTAAATGTAGAGAAAGCGCGTGAAGTGGGTAAAAAATTAGCTGAGAAGGCCATTGCCAATGGCATCACAAATGTTGTATTTGACAGAAACGGTTTTATATATCACGGAAAAGTCAAAGCTTTTGCCGAAGGAGCCAGAGAGGGAGGATTAAAATTCTAACTTATTATGTTACAAAAAAATATCAGATCAATAAAAGCCAGTGAAATAGAGCTCAAAGAAAGAGTAGTGGCTATAAAAAGGGTAGCCAAGGTAGTAAAAGGTGGGCGAAGGTTCAGCTTTTCAGCCATAGTAGTAGTTGGAAACGGTAACGGTGTTGTTGGATACGGGCTCGGCAAGGCAAATGAAGTGACGGATGCGATCACCAAGGGCATCGATGATGCCAAGAAGAATCTGATTAAAGTTCCTGTGAGAAAAGGTACCCTCCCTCATGAGGTGATAGGAAAATACGGCGGAGGCCTTGTATTGATGAAGCCTGCATCTCCCGGTACCGGCGTCATTGCCGGTGGCGCTATGCGTGCAGTGCTTGAAAGTGCAGGGGTAAAAGACGTACTCGCTAAATCAAAGGGCTCATCGAACCCTCACAATGTGGTGAAAGCCACTTTTGCCGGGTTGTTGAAACTGAGAGATGCGTTTACCATTGCTCAAACACGGAGTGTTTCATTGAATAAAGTATTTAATGGCTAGAAAAATGGGAAAGATAAAAATAACTCAGGTTAGGAGTATTTTGAAAAGACCTAAAGACCAGAGACGTACAATACAAGCATTAGGGCTTGGAAAAATCAATAAGACCGTTGAAGTCGAGGCTACTCCTCAGATACTTGGGATGGTGCGAAAAGTGAGTCATTTGGTATCAGTAAGTGAATAACGTGATGAAAATACATACATTAAAACCTGCAGAAGGATCGACTAAAACCAGAAAAAGGATAGGAAGAGGACAAGGCTCCGGCCGTGGTGGTACATCCACACGAGGTCACAAGGGCGCCAAATCAAGATCCGGATATTCGAGGAAGTTCGGATTTGAAGGAGGCCAGATGCCACTCCAAAGAAGAGTGCCGAAGTTTGGATTTAAAAATCCATTCAGAGTTGAGTATAAGGGTATTAATATCGACACATTGCAAAGACTGTCTGAAAAACTTAAAAAGAACAAAATTGATGTTCAGGACCTGATCGACAATGGTGTTGTTAGAAAAAAAGATCTGGTTAAAATTTTGGGCAGAGGGGAACTGACGGTGAAACTGGATGTCACGGCGCATGCGTTTTCCGCATCTGCGGCGGCGGCAATAGAAAAGAACGGAGGTACGGTAACAACACTCTAAGATGAAAAAATTTATTACCACTATAAAGAATATCTGGTCCATCGTAGAATTGCGGGATAAGATACTTATAACCCTCGGGTTTCTGGTTATTTACCGGTTGGGATCATTTATAGTGATGCCTGGTATTGATCCTTCGAAACTCCAGGGTTCAGCGGGTGGTTTTTTTGGTCTTTTAGATACTTTTTTAGGTGGCGCGTTCAGTAAGGCATCCATTTTCGGCCTTGGAATAATGCCATATATTTCGGCTTCGATTGTAATTCAGCTTCTTACCGTAGCGATGCCCTACTTCCAAAAAATGCAGAAAGAAGGTGAATCGGGCAGAAAAAAAATAAATCAGATCACAAGGGTACTAACCATTTTTATATGTTTGTCCCAATCTGTAGCCTATATAAAAGGAACTATCCCAAGTGAGGCTATTGGTATTAATGAAAATATTTTTCTTTTCCTGGCTATGATCGTGCTGACTTCAGGCACGATATTCTGTATGTGGCTCGGAGAGAAGATTACCGACAAGGGTATTGGCAATGGTATCTCGATGCTTATCATGATCGGTATCATTTCAAGATTCCCGGCACAATTGATTGCTGAAATGGCATCAAAAGGGTTGAGCGGTGCATTGCTTTTCATCATTGAGATAGTGGCATTATTCTTCGTGATCATGGCAGTAGTAGCGTTAACGCAGGCTGTACGGAAGATACCGGTTCAGTATGCAAAGCAAATTGTGGGAAACAAGGTTTACGGGGGGCAAAGGCAGTACATTCCACTTAAGGTTAACTCAGCAGGTGTAATGCCGATCATTTTCGCTCAGGCGTTGATGTTCATACCGGGGATGTTAGGAAATTATTTTGCAGATAAAAATGATTTTCTGGCAAACATCGGATATGCTTTTGCGAGCTTTACCTCACCGGCGTATAACATGTTGCTTGCTTTTCTGATCATTGTTTTCACATTCTTTTATACTGCGATCACAATCAATCCGACACAAATTGCGGACGATATGAAAAGAAACGGCGGTTTTATTCCCGGCATTAAACCCGGCAAGCAGACCGCTGAATTCATTGATAATATATTGACGAAGATTACATTACCCGGATCAATATTCCTTGCGATAGTTGCTATTTTGCCTGCCTTTGCTGTAATAGCAGGTGTAACACAGGGCTTTGCTACATTTTATGGCGGGACATCATTGCTGATTATGGTAGGTGTGATTTTGGATACCTTACAGCAGATTGAGAGTTATTTGCTGATGAGGCACTATGAGGGAATGATGAAATCAGGGAAGATAAAGGGGCGATCCCAGGTAGCTGTAGCATAACGATTTGAAGGAAGACTAATAATCATAAAAATGGCTAAACAAGCTTCAATCGAACAGGACGGCACCATTATCGAGGCATTATCAAATGCAATGTTTCGTGTTGAACTGGAAAACGGGCATAAAGTCATAGCTCATATTTCGGGAAAGATGCGAATGAATTATATAAAAATCTTGCCCGGTGATAAGGTAAAACTTGAAATGTCACCTTATGACCTGACAAAAGGACGGATAGTTTATAGATATAAATAGCTACACTGATGAAAGTAAAAGCATCTGTAAAGAAAAGAAGTAGTGATTGCAAAATCGTGCGTCGTAAGGGCAGGGTTTATGTGATCAACAAAAAGAATCCAAGGTTTAAACAAAGACAAGGATAACTATGGCTAGAATTTCAGGAGTCGATATTCCCGACAACAAAAGGGGAGAAATAGCATTGACCTATATATTCGGAATAGGCAAAAGTTCGGCACAAAAAATCCTCGACGCAGCAGGTGTAAGCCGTGATAAGAAAGTGAAAGACTGGACGGATGAAGAGGCCAACAAGATCAGGAGCACCATTGTCGAAAATTATAAAGTAGAGGGTGTGTTGAAGTCGGAGATTCAGCTCAGCATCAAGCGTCTTTTGGATATCGGATGTTATCGTGGGTTACGTCACCGACGTGGGTTACCCGTGAGAGGTCAGCACACCAAGAATAATTCCAGAACCAGAAAAGGTAAGAGAAAGACTGTCGCAAACAAAAAGAAAGCAGTTAAGTAATTAGATATTAATTATGGCACAAAAGAGAAAAGATAAAGCCAAAAAGAGAGTCGTAAATGTTGAGCCTGTAGGCCAGGCACATATCAAGGCGTCTTTTAATAATATCATTATTTCCATGACCAACTCGGTAGGTCAGGTGATATCGTGGGCTTCAGCCGGTAAGATGGGCTTCAAAGGTTCGAAGAAAAACACACCTTATGCGGCGCAGATGGCCGCCGAAGATTGCGCCAAGAAAGCCTATGACCTTGGATTGAGAAAAGTGGAAGTATTTGTCAAAGGGCCTGGGGCAGGCAGGGAGTCTGCAATTCGTACGATACAAAACATGGGGATTGAGGTAACGACAATTACTGATGTTACTCCGTTGCCACACAATGGTTGCAGGCCTCCCAAAAGAAGAAGAGTTTAAAAATAACAAAAATTTCATAGACAGAATATGGCAAGGTATAGAGGACCGAAGTCAAAAATAGCACGAAAATTCAACGACCCCATTTTTGGCCCGAGTAAAGCATTACAGAAGAAGCCTTACAGCCCGGGACAACATGGCAGAGGAAGGAGAAGGAAACAATCCGAATATGCTATTCAGCTCAGTGAGAAGCAAAAAGCCAAGTACACCTATGGTGTACTCGAAAGGCAGTTTGCCAATCTTTTTCATAAAGCGTCGCGTAAAAACGGTATAACCGGGGAAATATTACTGCAATTGCTCGAGTCGAGACTCGATAATGTGGTGTTCAGGCTCGGCATATCACCAACCAGACGTGGCGCCAGGCAGTTGGTATTGCACAAGCATATCCTTGTAAATGGTGAGGTAGTCAATATTCCTTCCTATTCATTAAGGGTCGGGGATGTTGTGTCTGTAAGGGAAAAATCAAAATCACTGGAGGTTATTGTCAATAGCCTTTCGGGTAATCTGGTGAAAAAATACCCTTGGCTGGAATGGGACGAGGCCAGCATGTCAGGCAAAATGATTCAGATTCCTGAGCGTGAGCAGATACCTGAAAACATTCAGGAACATTTGATCGTCGAACTTTATTCGAAGTAATATTATACTTTCTCATCACCAATCATTAATAATTATTAAATATGTCAATTTTAGCATTTCAAATGCCTGAAAAGGTAACGATGGAAAAAGCCGATGATTTTCATGGTCTGTTCACTTTTAAACCATTGGAGCCTGGATTTGGTGTGACCATTGGCAACGCACTCCGAAGGATATTGCTTTCTTCGCTCGAGGGCTATGCCATTATCGGTATCAAGATACCGGGAGTTTTACATGAATTTTCAACCATTGAGGGAGTAGTAGAAGATGTGTCTGAGATTATTTTGAACCTTAAAATGGTAAGGTTTAAAAAGATTTCAGAAAGTGTTGACAACAAAATTGTAATTCAGATTAATAATCAAACACAGTTTACCGCCGGTGATATCGCAAATTTCACTTCAACTTTTGAGATATTGAATCCGGAGATGGTAATCTGCAACCTTGACAAAAAGGTCAATTTTGAAATTGAATTGACTGTCGAAAAAGGCAGGGGTTATGTGCCGGCAGAGGAGAACAAGCCGACTGAGCAAGTCTTTGGTTACATCCCGGTCGATGCCATTTTTACCCCGATCAAAAATGTAAAATATTTCATAGAGAATATCCGTGTGGAACAAAAGACCGACTATGAGCAATTGGTGCTCGACATCGAGACTGATGGTTCCATACATCCGGAAAATGCACTCAAAGGTGCTGCCCATATCCTCATTCAGCATTTCATGCTCTTCAGCGATCAGACTATGATTCTTGAATCGGCTGATCTCAAGGAGCCTGAGGCAGTGGATGAAGAGATGCTCCATATGAGAAAATTACTAAAAACACCACTCAACGATCTTGATCTGTCGGTAAGGGCATACAACTGCCTGAAAGCTGCAGATGTGAAGACCTTGGGTGATCTGGTAAAACTGGAGATATCGGACATGATGAAATTCAGGAACTTTGGTAAGAAGTCTCTGGCGGAATTGGAGCAGTTGGTGGCAGAGAAGAATCTCACCTTTGGGATGGACTTATCGAAGTACAAACTTGATGAAGAATAATTTAAAATGAGACACGGAAAGAGATTTAATCATCTTGGGAGAACGGCATCACACAGGAAAGCCATGCTTTCCAATATGGCTTCTTCATTGATTTTACACAAAAGGATTACAACAACGGTAGCCAAAGCCAAAGCTTTGAGGCAATATGTTGAGCCGCTGATCACTAAATCCAAGACAGATACTACGCATAACAGAAGAGTCGTATTCTCATACCTTCAGGATAAAGAATCCGTAAAGATACTCTTTGATGAGATATCGGAGAAAGTGAGTGACAGGCCGGGAGGTTATACCAGGATCATAAAAACAGGAAACAGACTCGGCGACAATGCGGAGATGTGTATCATGGAACTGGTGGATTACAACTTACTGTTGCTGGAAGAAAAAGAACCTAAGAAGACGAGAAGGCGCAGAGGCAGAAAAGGTAAAAAATCAGAGGATGTTAAAAGTGCAAGCTCTGTAGCTAAAGCCGAGGTTAAGACAGAGCAAGAAGAACAGGATGTTGCCGAACAACCTGAAGAAGTGAAAGAGGAGAAAAAGGAAGAGAAGCAGGAGGCATCCGCCGAAACGGCTGTAGAAGAAAAGGTTGAAGCCAAAACTGAAACGGAAGCTGAAACAGGTAGCGCTGAGGAATCGTCCCAAGGCGATGGAGCAGAAGATAAGGGTGAAAGCGAGGAACCCAAAGAATAGAAAAATGATTTGATAAAGAGACAGGGATTAGGCGATGAGTTTAATCCCTTTTTTTATGTTTTTTCATGAGTGATATTCCCGGGAAATCCGGTTTACTTTGGATAAGTTAGCTATTATAATTTACTTTGCCATACTTTAAAAAACCACCTTACAATGAAGTTTATCTCCAAAGAAAAAGCAATCCTGATCCTCGAAGACGGCACTTATTTTACCGGAAAATCCATTGGTAAAAAGGGCACCTCGGGAGGGGAGATTTGTTTTAACACCGGAATGACCGGCTACCAGGAAATTTATACCGATCCCTCTTATTATGGTCAGGTAATCGTCAATACAACCGCTCACATCGGTAATTATGGCGTACATAAGGAGGAGCAGGAATCGGGCAGGCCTACCATCTCGGGAATTGTCGTAAACGATTTTTCTATCGTACACAGCAGGGCACAGTCTGAATCGTCTTTGCAGGAATATCTGGAGGAGCATGGAATTGTTGGAATTTCCAATGTGGATACACGTAAGATAGTACGCCTTATCCGTAACAAAGGTGCAATGAACTGCCTTATCTCATCGGAGGAGCTTGATCCGGAAAAATTAAAGGAAAAAGTAAAGGAGTTGCCATCGATGGCGGGGCTCGAATTATCATCCGAGGTGTCAGTTAGGGAACCTTATTTTGTTGGAGATGGGAATGCAAGGTTTAAAGTGGCTGCGCTGGATATCGGTATCAAGCGAAGTATTCTTAAAAACCTGACAAAGAGAAACTGTTATATCAAGGTATTCCCTGCCAAAACAACCTTTGAAGAGATGGAGAAATGGCATCCTGACGGCTACTTCCTCTCCAACGGCCCCGGCGATCCCGCGGCTATGGATTATGCTATTGAGACAACCAGAAAGATACTCGATTCAAACAAACCTGTTTTCGGCATCTGTCTCGGGCATCAGGTCCTTGCTCTTGCGAGCGGTCTATCCACCTACAAGATGCATCATGGTCACAGAGGGCTGAATCATCCGATCAAGAATCTTGAAACGGGATTTTGTGAGGTGACATCTCAAAATCATGGTTTCTGTGTCTCTATCGATGCTGAAGCCAATCCCGAACATGTAGAAGTAACACACATCAATCTAAACGACAATACCATTGCGGGTATCAGGTTAAAAAACAAACCCGCGTTTTCAGTTCAATATCATCCGGAGTCTTCACCCGGGCCGCACGACTCGAGGTATTTATTTGACTCCTTTGTTGATTTAATGTCTAACTCATAAATAATAAAAAATGAGCCTTATTGAAATTATCCAAGCCAGACAAATCCTCGATTCACGGGGAAACCCTACTGTTGAAGTAGATGTGATCACGGAAAATGGTGTACTGGGAAGAGCTGCCGTTCCTTCAGGAGCTTCTACCGGTGAAAATGAAGCTGTTGAATTGCGTGACGGCGATAAATCGAAATACCTCGGTAAAGGGGTGTTAAAAGCAGTTGAAAATGTAAATTCTATCATTGCCGATGAACTCGTCGGCATTTCAGTATTCGAGCAGCGACTGATCGATAAGATCATGGTCGAGCTCGATGGCACTGATAACAAGTCAAAGCTGGGCGCTAACGCTATATTGGGCGTTTCACTTGCTGTGGCTAAAGCTGCCGCACAGGAAGCCGGACAATCGCTTTATAAATACATCGGTGGCGTCAATGCGTATAAATTACCGGTGCCGATGATGAATATCATTAACGGCGGTTCACACAGCGATGCTCCCATTGCTTTTCAGGAATTTATGATCAGGCCTGTTGGAGCCTCCACATTCAGTGAAGGGCTGAGGATGGGATCGGAAGTTTTTCATCATCTCAAGAAAATTTTAAAAGACAAGGGATTAAGCACTGCCGTAGGTGATGAGGGTGGTTTTGCGCCTAATTTTAGCGGTGGAACAGAAGAAGCGCTCGACAGTATCCTTAAAGCAATCGACTCAGCAGGTTACAAGGCCGGCAAGGATATCACCATTGCTATGGATTGTGCGGCTTCAGAATTCTATGAGGATGGCAAGTATAATTATAAAATCTTTGAAAGTGACAAAGGGGCTGTGAGAACCAAAGAAGAACAAATTGATTATCTTGGGGAATTGCTTGAAAAATATCCTATAGATTCCATTGAAGATGGTTGTAGTGAGACTGATTGGGAAGGATGGGCATTAATGACCAAAAAACTAGGAAATAAGTGCCAGCTTGTTGCTGATGATTTACTAGTGACAAATGTAAAATTCCTGAAAAGGGCCATTGATGAGGAATGTGGCAATTCCATATTGATCAAGGTGAATCAGATCGGCACGCTGTCGGAAACCCTGGATGCTATTGAAATGGCACACAAGGCCGGATGGACCTGTGTGATTTCACACAGGTCGGGAGAGACAGAAGATTCCACGATTGCCGATATCGCCGTTGCAACCAATGCGGGGCAGATCAAGACCGGGTCCATGTCGCGATCGGATCGTATGGCCAAGTACAACCAGTTGCTCAGGATCGAGGAAGAACTGGACGAAACGGCTAAGTATGGAGATTAAGTGATTTCAAATAGATTTTGATAAGGGCCATGCGTACTTTGTGCGCATGGCTTTTTGATAACAAACAATCAGGGCATCAGTTGTTTTCTTAATGGATAAATGTTTAATTTAGCTGCAAATTGAGAAAATGATGCTAAAAAAACTTCCTAAAATAACGAGAAACTTTTATTTCGTTTCAGGAATGCTTTTTCTGATCTGGATGTTATTTCTCGATTCCAATGATCTGTACACCCAATATCGCCTTAACAGCAAATTGAACTCCCTGAACAGGCAAAAAGAATATTATCTCAACAAAATAGAAGAAGTCAGACATGAGCGTGAGCAACTTCTGACCGATAAGGAAGCCCTCGAAAAACTGGCACGGGAAAAATACCTGATGAAGAAAGAAAAGGAAGATTTATACGTTATAGTGGAAGCGGAAAAATAGGTACCGGTGTTCCTTTGCCCTTAAAATCCAACTATCATGAAGTCAATTAAATTATTTCCTGTAATTATTTTTATGTGGTTGTCTTTGGATGTTTATGCCCAGGACAAAAAAATGAATCCTGAAGATTTGCAGAATCCACCAGCGGAAAATGTACAGGAAGAGGAGCAAATTGAGGATAGGACACCGGAAGAGGAGCTACAGAAACAGCCACAAGAAAATAAAAAACCACCAAAACAAAAATCTTCATTTCTTAAAAAAGTATTTATCGGAGGTGGTTTCGGAGCCGGTTTCGGATCCTATACCTTTATTAACATTGCTCCGATAATCGGATATAGGATTACACCAAAATTGTCAGCAGGTCTGCGCCTGATGTATCAGTACACCACCTTTGATTATTTTGATTTGCAGAGCAATAAAACAAAGAAATATAAAGGCAATGACTTTGGTGTTGGGGTTTACAGTAGATTGCGGGTTTTCGGACCTGTCTTTTTGCAAGCTGAATATGAGCGCCTGAGTTATGACGCATTGTACCTGGATGGCAGTGGTGAAAGAACGAATTTCAATTCCTTTATGGCCGGCGGAGGTATTGCACAGAGTGTTGGAGGAAAGGTTGGTGTTTTCCTCACAGTATTGTATAATTTTTCTTACGATGGCTTTGACCAGTCCAATGTTTGGAGATTTCCTTACAACAGTCCCTGGGTAGTGCGCATCGGGATTAACGCAGGTTTTTAGAGACTCAGACCAAATTTTAGTGCCAGACCTTTCAAATCATCCTCCACAGGTTTCAGTAAACTGATCCCGCTCTTTTTTCGTTCTTCTTCCAGGGTTCTCTCAGGATCTCCCGGAATAAGTACAGGTTGATTTTCATTTACAGTCGTAGCATTTCTGAATCGCTTTATCCATCGGTCCATGTTTACCTTAAACTGCTCTTTAGGCTGAAAAGCATCGATACGCATGGCACCGAAAAAATGCCCCAATCCCTTACCCGGCATGTCTTCCGGCATGGGCAGAAAACTCACGAAGGGAGGCGCCCAGGGGCCGTAACCTGCACCGGAAAGTACCGCTGAGAATATATCTACTATCGAACCGAGACAATATCCTTTGTGACTTCCGTGTTCGCGGTCACCACCCAGAGGAAGCAATGCACCGCCATTTTTAAGTTCGAAAGGATCGTCGGAGGGTTTGCCTTCTTTATCCTGTATCCAGCCATAAGGAGCTTTTTTGTTCTGTCGTTGAAGGATCTCCAGTTTGCCATTGGCTGCGGTGGTGGTGGCAAAATCTGCCACAAGCGGTGTTTCTTCTCCTGCAGGTATCGCTACTGCGATCGGATTCGTGCCCAGCATTCTCTCTTTTGACCAAGTGGGTGCAACGAGCGGGCTGGCATTGGTCATGCTGATACCGATCATATCCTCTGCTAAGGCTTTCATGGCATGGTAACCGGCTATTCCGAAGTGATTAGAATTTCTTACAGAAACCCAACCGGTACCGGCTTTTTTCGCTTTACTGATTGCAATTCCCATGGATTTCGGACCAATTACGAGGCCAAGTCCCGCATCACCGTCCACCAGGGCTGTGCTCGGGGTTTCATGGATTATTTTAATATTGGGATCAGGATTAATTCTGCCTGCCTCCCACAGCCTCACATAGCCGGATAATCTTGCCACACCGTGGGAGTCAATGCCTCTCAGATCAGCCGAAACCAAAGTTTTTGCAGCCATTTCAGCATCTTCTTCCGGACAACCTATTTTCAGAAAAACCTGTTTGGAAAAAGTTTCGAGCTGATCGTACGTGTACATATTATTATATTATGAATAAAATAGGCTAAAACCCATGAAAACGGGTACAAAAGTATGAATTTTGAACGATTATGGAAGGATTATTTTGCTAATTGGTCGTGGCATGGAGCTTGTTTAATTTACTCATTTCCTTTTGCAAAACGCTTATCATGCCTTCTTTAAGAGAGTGAGAGGACACCCTGATCTGTTCGATTTTAAATTTGTCGAGTAAGTATTTTACCAGGCAGGAGGCAACCACAATCATATCAACCCGCATTTCGATCATGCCTGGGATCTTGAGTCTTTCTTCCCTGTTTAGACGGAGTATCTGTTGGTAAATTTCTTCGAAACCCTTTTTTGTAAGCGGAGATTCCGCTTCATCCCCCTTTACAAACCTGTTGATTTTGTGTTGATAAATCTCACTGAGCGTGTCGAATGTGCCCGAAGAGCCGATAAGTGATTTTGGCTGATATTTCATCATTTCTTCATCAAGCTCTTTCAACTGTTCTTCAAAAAATTTGAAGATCTGTTTCATCTCCTTGTCGGGAATGGGATCCATATAGTGAAACCAGTCGAGAAGGCGCTGAGCGCCAATATCAAAACTTTTTTTCCAGACTATTTCGGTGCGGTTGGCAATAATAAACTCTACACTTCCTCCTCCAATGTCGACGATTAGAGCATAGTCACCGCCAATATCAATAGCGGTTTTTACACCTTCATAAATATATTCGGCTTCTTTATCGCCTGATATGATATGGATGTCAAAGCCTGTTTTGCCTTCAAGGATTTCTTTAAGCTTCAAGCCATTTTTTGCGTTGCGGAATGCACTGGTGGCAAAGCCGTATACTTTGGTTATTTTTTCTTTCTCAATGACTTTTTTATAATATTCAAGTGCCTGAATAGCTCTTTCCTGTGCATCTTCGGTAATGAATCCGTGATTAATGCCCCCCTCTCCGATCTTCACCGGTAACTTTTCACTATGAAATATATAATATGCCTTTGGCGTGATTTTCACCAACAACAAATTGAAGGTATTAGTCCCTAAATCGATAATTGCCGTCTTTTGTGCTGTCATTTCCCTCAAATTTGCGCCAAATGTAATAATACTGTTTCACATTATACCAATAGTTAATGATTGAAATTCCATTCGGGTAACCTTATTAACGAAAATGTAATATTATTGTATAGCCAAAATCACATAAAAGTCATGAAAAAATCTGAACTGCCACCTGATCCCGGAAATTCAAAGCAATCAAAATACCAACGGCTGAAAAGCGCCAATGATGAAGCCCTACTGGGTGGGGGCCTCAAGCGCATTGAGGCCCAGCATGCAAAGGGTAAGCTGACCGCACGCGAGAGGCTTTCGCTATTACTGGATAAGGGGTCCTTTCACGAGCTTGGCAAGTTTGTGACACACCGCTCCAGCGAATTTGGCATGGAAAAACAGAAATATCTGGGTGACGGCGTGGTGACAGGCTATGGTACTATTAACGGCAGATTGGTTTATGTGTATGCGCAGGATTTCACAGTGTTTGGCGGTGCGCTGTCGGAAGCTCATGCTGCCAAGATCGTGAAGGTCATGGATCTGGCTATGAAAAACGGTGCCCCTATCGTAGGAATTAGTGACTCCGGTGGAGCCAGGATACAGGAGGGTGTGGAGTCACTCGGAGGATATGCAGATATTTTTTTCAGAAATACCAGGGCGTCGGGCGTTATACCGCAGATTTCACTGGTGATGGGTCCTTGTGCGGGAGGCGCAGTGTATTCACCTGCCATTACAGATTTTGTGTTTATGGTCGAGCACACCTCTTACATGTTTGTTACGGGTCCGAAAGTAGTGAAGACCGTCACACACGAAGAGGTGACTGCCGAAGAGCTCGGCGGCGCTCACGCACACAGCACCAAAAGCGGCGTGGCACATTTTGCCGCACCTGATGAGATTTCCTGTATCTCGAAGGTGAAAAAATTGTTGTCATTCATTCCTCAAAACTGTGAGGAGTTGCCCCCTGCCGCAGTTGATATCGGAGAACCGGATAATGGTCAGGCTCTCGATGATCTTATTCCTGATAACCCGGAGGAGGCCTATGATATAAGAGAGGTAATCAACCTGGTTTTGGACAGAGACAGTTTCATGGAAGCCCATGAAAAATTTGCACAAAATATCGTGGTGGGATTCGGGAGGCTTGATGGCAGGAGCATTGGCCTCATAGCCAATCAGCCTTCTGTACTTGCCGGGGTGCTGGATATCAATGCCAGCCAGAAAGGGGCCAGGTTTGTTCGTTTTTGTGACAGCTTTAATATCCCCTTGTTGGTTTTCGAGGATGTCCCGGGATTTTTACCTGGTACAGATCAGGAGTGGAATGCCATCATCACCAACGGCGCTAAGCTACTGTACGCCTTCTCCGAGGCCACCGTGCCACGTGTGACGGTGATAACCCGAAAAGCCTATGGCGGCGCTTATGATGTGATGAATTCCAAGCACATCGGTGCTGATATCAACTATGCCTGGCCAACGGCTGAGATAGCCGTGATGGGCGCAAGGGGTGCTGCAGAGATTATTTTCAAAAAGGAAATCGCGAGGGCGGAGAACCCGGATGAAGAGCTGAAGAAATATGAGCAGATGTATAATGAGAAATTTGCCAATCCGTATATCGCTGCCGCAAGAGGTTTTGTGGATGAGGTAATCATGCCATCACAAACGCGGGAGCGGGTGATAGCCGCCTTCGAAATGCTCGAAAACAAAGTGGACAAACTGCCGAAGAAAAAACACGGGAATATACCGTTGTAAAATTTCAGGGGAATTACTGGTCTTAATTGGCGTTAAGATAGCCCGGTTTGTTATTCATCCCCTTTCGGAATGCGATCGGGCAGGGTGAAATCAAAAACAATATCCTTCATGCATTTGAAATGACCTTTGGGACATGAGTCACGGCCCGATTTGGAGCATGGCCGGCAATTTAGATTCTTGTTTTCAAGCAGAACAAAGCGCGTGCCATAGGGGTAAAAGTTGTTGGGCACGGTGCCTCCCCAAATAATGTAAATTAGCTTTTTGAAGGCTGCCGCGATATGTGTGAGCCCTGTATCGTGGCCAAAGACTACATCCGCTTGTTTGACGAGCGAGGCCGACTGGCTGAGATTGAATCTGCCACAGGCATTGAATATAACAGTCTTTTTGCCCAACTTTTCGAGGCCCTTTTCAATGTCGGGATCTTTCATTTCAACATTGAAAAACTTTTCCAGCCTGTCGCCGGTCTCAAAATCCTCCTTCCCGCCGATCAGAACAATAGGCTTGTTGATCTTGTCGCATAGTTCGATCATTCTTTCAAACGGCAATATTTTAGTCCAGCCTGTGGCGCCGATCACATAAGCCACATAGCTTTTTTGGTGCGTTTCAGGGAGCCATTCCAGGGGAACTTCATCTTTTTCAGGAATGAAATAATCGAGTCCTTTGCCGTCGTTTTGGATGCCAAGTGGAGCTGCAGCGCCAAAGTATCGGTCTACTACATGAACATTGGGCATAAAATCAATCTGAAATTTAGTGAGCAGAAAACGCTGCCACCACAGCTTTTCATACGATTTCGACCTTACCCGCAGTTGCGATTTGATGATCGTGGTGCGCAGGTTGCGGTGCAAGTCTATGATAAAATCGTATTTTTCTTTTTTCAATTTTCTGATCAACTCCTGCAGGCTGTCGCCGAGCAGGTGCAGCTTGTCTATGTAGGGATTGGCCTCGACGAGTGATTTGAAGCGCTCTTTGGTGCAGTAGTGCAATTCGACACCCGCCAATTGTTGTTTTATACAACGTATCACGGGAGTTGTCCAGGCGATATCGCCGATGGCCGAAAAACGAATGATAAGGACTTTTTTAATGGATGTATTCATTTCACAATTTTACGTTTTCTCTCCATTAAATACTCATCCACCTCTGCCAAACTCCATGAGTTAAAGGTCATTTTTTTTGTAAGCCCGCCTTTACGCCCGGTGTAAACCCCGTACCGCATGTCTTCGAAGCCCGCGATCTCGTGGGCGTCTGGATTAATACTGAGGATCACGCATTTCTCAATGGCATAATGCACCCACCGCCAGTCGAGGTCCATGCGCCATGGGTTTGCGTTGATTTCTATTATCACGCCGTGTGCTGCGCAGGCGTCGATCACGGCTTTGTGGTCGATAGGATATCCTTCCCTTCTCAGCAGCAGCCTGCCCGTAGGGTGCCCCAGCATAGTCGTGTATGGGCTGGCAATGGCCCTGAGCAGGCGGTTGGTAGCCCTGTCTATATCCATATTAAGGTTAGAATGAACAGAAGCGACCACAAAATCAAAACCAGCCAACACATCATCGTCATAGTCCAATGAGCCGTCGTTGAGGATGTCCGATTCTATGCCTTTGAAAATGCGAAAAGGAGCAAGTTTTTCATTGAGTTCGTCGATCTCTGCGCGCTGTCTGATGACCTGGTCTTCGCGCAGGCCATTGGCATAAAAGGCCGATTTGCTGTGGTCGGAAATACCCAGATATTCATAGCCCTGCTCAATGCAATATTGTGCCAGTTCCATAATTGTATTGTGCCCGTCACTGTAGTTGGAATGGTTGTGGAAAGTGCCGCGGAGGTCTTCATAACGTATAAGTTCAGGTATTTCACCTTCTTTTGCTATTTCAATTTCGATCATACCCTCTCGCAATTCCGGTTCGATAAAGGGCAGGCCAAAAGCGTTGTAAGCTTCAACCTCATTGTCAAACTCTGCCGCCGTTACGAAATGATAAAATGCCTTATTTCCCATGATGAGCTTTGAAAGATGGTCAGCAGCTCCGGTGGTGAGTATGAGTTTTTTGGCAAATTTTTCCGGTAAGGTAAACCGGACATGCCAGTTTAAATTATTTTCTTTAAAGGCTCCTCTGAGTGAATAAGGCCCGGAAGCTTTTCTGTCTATGACAAAAGCATCATTTTTTTCTAATATTTTTAAAAAAGGGCCACAGTCGGGGTTGCCAACCAATATTTCTACCACGCTGATAACTTCAAGCCTGCGGCGCATTTCACCTGTAAATGAAATTTTACTCTCAGGATAAACTTTCTTTACAAATCTCAACAAAGCATCAGCGAGCACTTCTGCCTCCGCGTAGAGCGCTTTGCCATACTGGGCCATGGTATATTCCAGGTTTTTCAATATGCTTTCCTGGGTCTTCTGCCCAAAGCCTTTTAGTTGTGCAACTTTACCTGTTTTACATGCGTCGTAGAGCTCTTCAACATTCTGAATGTTAAGCTTTTTCCATAGAGCAATGATCTTTCTTGGGCCGAGGCCCTTGAGGTCGAGCATATCCAGAATGCCTTGCGGCGTTTTGGCCGTCAGTTCGTCGAGCAGGTCAAATGAGCCGGTGCTATTAATGCCGGCAATTGCTTTGGCGATGCTCTTGCCGATGCCGTCGATCTGCGCCAGTTCTTCTTCGCTTTTCGACTCCAGCGCTTCCTGCAGGCGCTCCGCCCGCATGGAGGCATTGAGATAGGTGCGGATCTTAAATGTGTTTTCCTCATGCAACTCTAACAGCGTAGCAGTGCGTTTCAGAAGTTTTGCGATATCTTTATTTGTCATCTCGGTTAGGGTATGCAGACAAAATGGTTCTTTCTTTGTTTAGCGGCAAACAATTTATAAATTTCATAGAACAATGAGTCTATGGATCACACTGTTTGAATTAAAACCTGAAAGGGATTGTAAGGTTTGCAGACAGTAGGATGGTCATGACAGCGGGATATTTTTCAAAAAAAATTCAAAGTTAAAGGCATCAGATATGAAGTATTGGTTAGTCAAATCAGAACCGAACGCTTATTCCTGGGACGATTTCGTGAAGCTGGGCAGAGACCATTGGGATGGTGTTCGGAATTATCAGGCCAGAAATAACCTGAAACTCATGGAAGAAGGCGATGAGGTGTTGTTTTACCACAGCGTAAACGACAAACAGGTCGTCGGTATCGCCAGGGTGGTACGGGAACATTATCCGGATCCAACAACAGATGACGACCGCTGGGTGGTTGTGGACCTGGTGCCTGTGCGGGCTCTCGACCACCCCGTGACTTTAGCACAGATAAAGGCGGAGCCAAAGCTTGAAGGACTTGCCCTGATACGCAATTCACGATTATCCGTAATGCCTGTCAGCAAGGAGCACTTTGATATCATTGTAAAAATGGGGGAACAAGAATAATGATCAATTGAAAATCAGGCGATAGAAAATTTATCGAATCAGTTAATAATGGCAGCAAAAATCACTTTAATATTGATCGGTTGGTGGATGGCCATCAGTCCGGCTTTCGCCCAGCTACAGTTGCCCAACAGGTTTGAAGAATTGATCAAGCGTGACGAGGACATATTCGAACCGGTGTCTGCCGGTGAATACGGAATTATTTTATACCGCGAGGTAAGAAATAAAGACACAAAGATGGAGCGGAAATACCAGGTAATACTGGTTGATACGACACTCAACAAAACCTGGGAGGAGAACTATTATATTCACCTCAGGTACATTCAGATCGGGTGGGAATTTTGCGATAAATATTTTTATATGCTTTTTCAGCGCAATATCGAAAGCCTGAAGGCCGATTGGTATGTTGTCAGGATTAATCTTGAAACCAAAGAAAAGCAGGATTTTCTCATAGAACGCGATTATGAACTTGATTTACAGGAATTTGAGGTGTTGGGGAATACACTGATATTTGGTGGTTATACCAAAGATCTGCCTGCCGTGGTCATATATGAATTCGGGAAAAAGCAACCAAAGGCATTGCCGGGTTTTTACATCAACAAATCGCGCATACTTCATCTGGAAACAGAGGACGGCAAGGGTGTTTTCAATGTGTTGATCCGGTATCGAACGAAAAAAGGCAATCAATCCATCTCTTTTAAGACGTTTAATGAAAACGGTGAAATTATCAAAAACGTCAATTTATTACCTTCGGAGGAGCGCAGCCTGTTGTTTGGGCGGATTGTGACGCTGGAAGGGAATGTCAATCTTGTGGTGGGTACCTACACAAGGAAGCGATCGGATATGTCACGGGGGATCTTTATAGCGAGAATTTCACCTGAGGGAGACCAAATCATCAATTATTATAACTATGCCGATCTGAAGAATTTTTTCAATTACATGAAGGCGCGACGCCGCAAGAGAGTCACCGAGCGGATAGAACGACGGAAGATAAAAGGCAAGAAAAATAAATTTAACTATCACTTGCTCGTACACGACGTGGTACCGTGGAAAGGCAGGTTTATCATGGTGGGAGAAGCATTCTATCCAAAATACGATCACAGCATCTACTACGGTTATGGCGTACCTTATTACGGCACCAGCAGCCAGGCTTTTGAAGGGTATAAATACACACATGCCGTTGTGCTCGGCTTCGACAGGAGAGGCAGGCTTATCTGGGACAATAGTTTTGAGATCAATGATGTGCTCTCTGAGCGCCTGGAGCAATACGTGCATCTCTCAATCAGCAATGATGAGATAGCCCTGTTGTATCTTTATGACAATGAATTACGCTCAAAAATCATACGCGGCAACGAAGTAGTGGAGGGTAAGACTTATAATGAACTTAATCTCTCATTTGAATATGAGATAGTCGGGGATGAAAAATCGAAGCTGAGCGGGCTGGAAGAGTGGTACAACGGCAATTTGTTTGCTTATGGCGTGTACAGGGCAAAGAACCCTGAAAAAGCAAAAATTTTACCGAGCCAGGAAATATTTTTCATTAATAAGATTGTTTACAAATAAAGTATCGGGGCATAAAATTTTACCATAACTATTGGAGTAAGTTGCTGAAGTTTTACTCCTATTTTTTATCTTTGCCAGTGGCTCGGTTATGCAAAAGAAACTCATATTAGACCAGGATCTTCTCGAAATCACAATTAGTCGGCTCTGTTATCAACTAATTGAAAATCACAATGATTTTTCCAATTCCGCTATACTGGGTCTCCAGCCAAGAGGCAAATATGTCGCTGACCGGGTAAAGGCCAAGCTTGAACTTTTGTTGAATAAGGAGATCAGGCTCGGTTATCTCGACACTACTTTTCACCGCGATGATTTTCGCAGGAGGAAATTTCCCAAAGCAGCCAACGAAACCATGATGCCCTTCCTCATCGAAGACAGGGACATCGTATTGGTCGATGATGTCTTGTACACCGGCCGCAGTGTGCGTGCTGCGCTCGATGCCATGATCTCATACGGCAGGCCTCGCAGCGTGGAGTTGCTGGTGCTTGTTGACAGGAAGTATTCTCGCGATTTGCCCATTCAGCCCAACTATATCGGAAAGTCCGTTAATACCATTCACACGCAGCGTGTAAAAGTGGAATGGCGCGAACAGGGCAGAAAAAATGACAATATTTGGTTGTTCGATAATTTAGAGACACAATGACACAACTCAGCGTTCCACATTTACTTGGCACCAAAAACCTGACCCTCGATGATTTTCATTTGATATTTGAAACAGCCGACAATTTTAAAGAAGTAATTAACCGCCCCATCAAAAAAGTTCCTTCCCTCCGCGACATCACCATAGCCAACGTATTTTTTGAAAATTCCACCCGGACAAGGATTTCATTTGAACTAGCCGAGAAAAGGCTTTCTGCCGATACGGTGAATTTTTCTTCAACAACCAGCTCCGTGAAAAAGGGCGAGACACTCCTCGATACCATCAATAATATCCTGGCTATGAAGGTGGACATGATCGTGATGCGGCATGCGAGCCCGGGAGCGCCTCACTTTATCGCCAAGCATATTGATGCCAGGGTCATCAACGCGGGTGACGGCACGCATGAGCATCCCACACAGGCATTACTCGACACTTTTTCGATCAGGGAACGATATAAATCCTTTGAAGGCCTTAAGGTGGCAATTATCGGGGATATCCTGCACTCAAGGGTAGCGCTGTCCAATATTTTTGCTCTCAATAAATTAGGTGCGGAAGTCATGGTTTGCGGGCCGAATACTTTATTGCCTAAGTATATCTCTTCCTTGGGGGTAAAAGTGGAATTGGATGTGTTCAAAGCATTGCAATGGTGTGATGTGGCCAATGTACTGAGGATCCAACTGGAGCGACAGCAGATAAAATACTTCCCGTCACTGCGGGAGTATTCCATATACTACGGAATCAATAAGAGAATGCTTGACAAGCTCGACAAAGAAATCACTATCATGCATCCGGGCCCCATCAATCGCGGTGTTGAACTCGCCAGCGATGTCGCAGATTCCGAGCATTCCATCATTCTCGATCAGGTAGAAAACGGCGTGGCGATCCGAATGGCTGTGCTCTATCTCCTTGCCGGCGCCAAAGCCTGAGTCTCAGAATCGCGCCGCGAGGAGCAGTTCCAGGTCTCGGTATTGCAGGCTGAGATTTTTCCCTATGGTTGCGTTACACAGGATGCCTTTATAGGTATATACCCCTTTCATAAACCATTTCTGGGAATATATCATTTCTTCAAGGCTGCCCGATTCGGCAATTTCAAGCAGGATGGTTGAGAAAATGTTGTTGAGGGCGTAGGAGGCGGTACGCGCCACCCGTGATGCGATGTTCGGCACACAGTAGTGAATTACTCCGTATTTGACATATACCGGCTTTTCATGAGATGTCATCTCCGATGTCTCGAAACACCCGCCCTGGTCGATACTCACATCAATGATTACGGAGCCGGGTTTCATCTGTGACACCAGCTCTTCGGTAACGAGAAAACGTATGCGTCCTTTTTCGGCCCTTATGGCGCCGATTACAACGTCCGCCTCCTTAATAGCGTTAGAAATAGCCGCAGGCTCATAGGTGCTCGTGGATACCTGATGGCCGAGCAGGTGTTTTATCCTGCGCAGCTTATATAGATGATTGTCGAAGATTTTGATGTCAACCCCGAGCCCGAGTGCAGCCCTCGCGGCGAACTCACCTACTGTCCCCGCACCGAGTATGACAACATTCGGAGAGGAAACACCTGTGATTCCCCCGAGCAGGATGCCTTTGCCGTTGTTGGCGTTGCTCAGGTATTCGGCGGCGATCAGCATCACGGTACTACCGGCTATTTCGCTCATGGCCCTTACTACGGGCATGCCGCCTGTTTTATCCTCTATAAGTTCGTATCCTATGGCTGTGATGCGTTTTTTCCTTAGTTTTTCAAAGTATTCTTTTTTAAGGTTACCCATCTGCAATGCCGAGAACAAGGTCCTGTTAGGCTTCATCATTTCTATCTCCTCCATTGTGGGAGGTTCCACCTTGAGGATGAGTGCCGCATTGAAGATTTCTTCATGAGAATAGATGATCTTGGCGCCTGCATCGCTGTATTCCTGATCGGTAAATCTTGATTGACTGCCTGCTCCGGATTCTACCCATATTTCATGGCCGTTGTCAACGATCAGCTTAACACTGTTTGGTGTCAGGGGCACCCTTTTTTCCTGCATCATCACTTCTTTGGGGATACCGATAAAAAGGGCGTCTTTTGATTTTTTTATCTCAAGCAGAGACTCCTGCGGGTATAGCTGGCTTTCTTTGGCCAGTTGTTCAAATCCTGATCTGGGATGCTCTTCCATAATGGGTAATATTTATTTTCCTGGCTGTCTCGGAAACGATCGATATTTCAATTCTTAAAAATTCATCGGGAAGCAATCCGGATATTTTTTCCGGCCATTCCACAAAACACAAATTGCCGGAGCTGAAATATTCATCGGCTCCGATATCCATGGCCTCAGTCTCATTTTTGATCCTGTAAAAATCGAAATGATAAAAAATCTCTCCGTTCGCATTTCGATATTCATTTACAATATTAAAACTCGGACTATGAACATTGTCCTCAACATTCATCGCGCGGGCGATGGCTTTGATCAGGGCCGTCTTGCCCGATCCCATCTCCCCGAAAAAAAGCCAAATTGTTTGCTCTCCGGCGTACTTGATTATTTCATGAGCCGCGGCTAAAAGTTCCTTTTCCGAATCTACTGTCAACTGCACCTGGCTATGAAATTTATTTGTTCTTTGAAGTTAATGAAATTATGGGAATTATCATTTCTTCAAGCGACAGGCCGCCGTGCTGGAAGGTATCATTATAGTATTTTACATAGTAATTATAGTTGTTCGGATAAACGAAAAAATAGTCTTCGGTCGCGAATACATATGTAGAAGATACATTAAGGCGTGGCAGCATGAAATTTTCAGGTTTGCGCATCACAAACACACGGTCGTTTTCGAAGCTGAGGTTTTTGCCGAGCTTAAATCGCAGGTTGGTGTTTGTATTCCTGTCTCCCACGATTTTGAAAGGTTTTTTAACGCGGATAGTTCCGTGGTCGGTAGTGATGATGACCCTGGCATCGATGCGTGATATTTTCTGCAGGATTTCCAGTAATGGCGAATGAGAAAACCATGATTTTGTAAGCGAGCGGTAGGCCGCCTCATCGGGTGCCAGTTCGCGGATCACTTCCATCT
>WGED01000140.1 GCA_015492915.1 Cyclobacteriaceae bacterium | reverse complement strand
CTTTACAAGAGACTCTGAGTGCGGTAGTCTTTCATTCATAGAATAAATATACCTTTCCTACACCCCCCTCAGAGTCTCCTTCCAACACCCCCCTCAGAGTCTCCCGCAGGGGACTCTGAGGAATGGAACTACCAAAACCCAAAATGCAGCAGGTATGCTCAGAGTCTCTTGTAAAGGACTCTGAGCGGGGATAGTATGCCCAGAGTCCATAAATGAGACTCTGAGCGTGGGAAAAATCAGATCTTCAATGCTTCAGGGGGTCGCTGGTTCTTCCGCCGGGATTCGGCGGAACAGTCATCCCGACCTTGCCCTCCGAAGCACTTAATGCGCAGGAGGGCTTTTATTATGCCATACCCGGAAAGCTGCATGAAAAAACGGTCATTTTTCATGTAAAATCAGATACCACTACCTTGTCAGATATTAAGCATGATCAAATGAAGGAAAGATTGCCGAACGTATCAATTAATTGCCTGATAAACACATAAATCACCTAAATTAATGATAAAACAAAATATCATCTAATTGTGTGATATTTTGTTTGTTTGGCAAAAACATGATAGATTTATATTCATAAGCAAATTGCGATGGTAAGTGTACTTACAGGAGATATTATTAATTCGAGAAAGTCATCCCCGCAAATCTGGATGCCCGTATTGAAAAAAGCGCTGGGCAGGTTTGGATCCCAACCGCAAAAGTGGGAATTGTATCGGGGCGACAGCTTTCAACTTCAGATCGATGATCCGGCAGAAGCGCTGGAAGCAGCAATATATATCAAGGCTTCGGTAAAGAGACTGAATAAACTGGATGTGCGCATCGCCATCGGTATCAGCACCAAAGCATATAGCGCTGACCGCATCACGGAGAGTACCGGAACGGCTTTTGAGTTTTCAGGCGCGTTGTATGAATCCCTTAAAAAGCAAAAGCTAAATATGGCTGTCAAATCGGTTAATGATGAATTTGACGAAGAAATAAACCTGTACATCAGGCTGGCATTGATCGCAATGGACAAATGGACCACCAAATCGGCGGAGATCATGGCGACCATGCTCGAGAACCCGGGCATGGCGCAACATGAAGTTGGCGAATTGCTTCACATCAGGCAGAATGCCGTTAGCAGCAGGCTGAAAAGGGCCCATTATCATGAACTGACAGCGTTTTTAAAGATGTACCGTAAAAAAGTAAAGATGATGCTATGACGTTGTTGCTGACATGGTTTTTGGCACATTTCACGGGCGATTTTCTGTTGCAGTCCCATGCGATGGTCGAGGATAAGGAAGAGCAGAAACTCGCGTCGAAATACCTTTATTTTCATGTAATCATCCATTTTGTGCTGATCCTCGTTTTTACATGGGATCTGACCATGTGGAAACCGGCGCTTTATATTGCCGGTTCACACCTGGTAATAGACGCTTTGAAAGTCTCACTGCAAAATGAAAATACCCGAAGGCGTTGGTTTTACATTGACCAATTATTGCATTTGGCAGCGATCTCTGTGATTTGGGCAATTTACACCAATGTTGATTTTTCCGAAATTTTTAAACCCGCCCAGAATGGACAGACAATTTTGCTGGCCCTTTCCATAGTTTTTCTTACGACACCTGCTTCCGCATTTGTAAAAAACTTTATCTCCAAATGGACTCCGGGCAAAGAAAGTGAAAAGGGAAACCGCGCCTTGTCAGACGCGGGCATGTATATCGGTATTCTCGAGCGCTTATTGGCATTTATATTTATTATAACCAATCATTGGAGCGCATTGGGGTTTCTGATCACCGCCAAATCAGTGTTCAGGTTTGGCGACCTCAGGGAATCCCACAACAGGGAATTCACCGAATACATCCTTATCGGAACGCTTGTAAGTTTTGCCATTGCTGTCCTGATCGCCACAGGATACCTTCTGCTGCAATCTGAATTGAAGTGAGGGATTCTTCATCCTCACGGATAATTGCTGACTTGAGCGTTTGTAATTTCAATTCAATTGCTTTCACTCAATTTAGCATTCAATAAATTTGAAATTGCACTATTTCATTATAAGATCGCCGACACTCATGAGAAAAGAGTAAATTTTATCATGATATTAAGATTTTGGCTATCTTGCACGCATATTTTTTCACAACCGGAACCATAACCAAAATATTTTTAACCGGCATCAAATCAGAAGAATATGGAACGACTGGTGGAGGAACTGAATGAACGTCTGAGAGACTCATCAGCAGAAGAAATCCTTTCGTTTTTCATTAAAGAATACAACGGCAAGGTGGCTTTCGGCACCAGCCTGGGGGCTGAGGATCAGGTGATCACACACATGATCGCCAATATCGACAAAAGCACTAAAATCTTCACGCTCGATACAGGGAGAATCTTTCCCGAGACCTATGAAACACTTGCCGAAACCAACAAAAAATACGGTATCAATATCGAGGTTTATTTCCCCAATTCGGAGCGTGTAGAACGCATGGTGAATGAAAAGGGCATTAACCTGTTTTACGAAAGTGTCGAGAACAGGAAGCTGTGCTGCCATGTGCGCAAGATAGAACCGCTGCACAGGGCCATGACGGATGTGGATGTGTGGTTTACGGGTATCAGGCGAGAGCAGTCGGTGACGAGGATCATGACGGAGATCGTTGAATTTGACAGTGCAAATGGTAAAATCAAGGTAAATCCACTGGTGGACTGGACTGAAGAAGATGTGTGGAATTACATAAAAGAGAATAACATCCCCTACAACAAATTGCATGACCGCGGCTTTCCGAGCATCGGGTGCCAGCCGTGCACAAGAGCCGTGAAGCCCGGAGAAGACATCCGTGCAGGGCGTTGGTGGTGGGAAGAGCCGGAGCACAAAGAATGCGGCCTGCACAGCAGGGAGAACGGAAAAATGAGAAAAGCCTGATAAGGACGCCGGGTTAAAAAATCAGCTTTTTCTCATAAAAAGATAAAGCGTTGTATTTCGGGAACGGATTGATAGCGGGCAATCAGGCTATGGGCATATCATCGTCATTTTCCAGGTATTCAAAACCAAACACTTCCTTCAACTGCCTTTTCACTTTACCGGCCACTTCCTGAATGTCTATGGGCCTGTCTAATTCTTTTTCCAAAGAAGTTACGGCCTTGTCGGGAATGCCGCAGGGGATGATGTTGTCGAAATATTCGAGCTGTGTGTTCACATTGAGCGCGAAGCCATGCATGGTGACCCAGCGACTGGTCTTGACCCCGATGGCGCAGATCTTGCGCGGATTCACTCTTTTCTCATGATCGAGCCACACACCTGTGAGCCCTTCGATGCGCCCGCCCTCGATGCCGTATCCGGCCAGCACCCTGATAACGGCTTCCTCCAACTTGCGCAGATATTTGTGTATGTCGCTCGTGAAATTGTCAAGATCGATGATGGGATAGCCGACAAGTTGCCCGGGGCCGTGATAGGTGATGTCGCCGCCGCGGTTTATTTTGTAAAAGACAGCATTTTTATCCTTTAGACCTTTTTCATTCAAAAGCAGGTGTGCTTCCTTGCCGCTTTTGCCGAGGGTATAGACATGCGGATGCTGGCAGAAGAGCAGATAATTTTTTGTTGGTTGTTGCTTGTCATCGGGCAACTCCCTGTTGGCCAGCTTCATGGCAATGATCTCTTCGAACAGCCGTTCCTGATAATCCCATGCCTTCAGATAGTCGATCAAACCGAGATCGCGGAAGATCACCTTTTTGTTTTTGATCTTATTCATTCCTTTCAATGTATGATTCCAGCATCTTGAATTCTCCCTCAGGCTCCAGCCGCAGCTTTTTGATGTTTGCCGGCACCAACACCACCTCGCCTTTTTTCATGAAAATATTGCCATTTTCCCATGCCATGTTCAGTGCTCCCTCCATGCAGACGTAGATAACGAAAGAGTCCCTGCCGGAATGATCGCGCTCCGCCGACCGGTCATAATGCAGTTTATTGGTCGTGAAATATTCGCATTGCACAAGATTGACCACCGCATTCTTTTTATCATCGTAATGCGTTTTGTAATCCTCGTGATAGGTGAAATCGATGGCGTCGAGTGCCAGCTCGGTGTGCAACTCACGCTTGTTGCCCTGCGAGTCGGTGCGGTCGAAGTCATAGATGCGGTAGGTGACGTCCGAGCTCTGTTGTATCTCCGCCAGCAGGCAGCCCTTGCCTATGGAGTGCACCCTGCCCGCGGGGATGAACACCACATCGTCATCCTGCACCGCCACCCAGTTTAGGATGTCCATGAGCCTGCCTTCATTGAAATACTGTAAATATTGCTCTTTTGTCATGGGCCGGTTGAATCCCACATTGAGTTTCGCCCCTTCATCGGCCTGGAAGATGTACCACATCTCCGTCTTACCGAAAGAGTTGTGGCGCTTTCTTGCCAGCTCATCACCGGGATGCACCTGTATGGACAGATCGTCATTAGCATCGATGAACTTGACCAACAGCGGGAACTCATCGCCGTATTTCGCATAGACATGCTCCCCCACAAGCTGTTCCCTGTATTCACTCAGTATTGAGGCCAGATCGCGGCCCGCGAACGGCCCTTCCTTCACTACCGACACATTGCCGGGCACACCGCTGATCTCCCATGTCTCGCCGCAGTTGGACAGATCGCCGAAATCTTTGTTCAGCACGGTTTTTATTTTTTGTCCGCCCCAGATCTTATCTTTATAGATCGTTTGGAATTTCAACGGGTACAGAGGTTTCATCGCTGTTTCTTTTATAAAATGAAAGCATGACCAAAAACAAAAATACGGAATTGGGCAGAGAAGGTGAGGCGCTGGCCACAAAATATTTGCAGGAGCACGGCTGGCGCATCCTGGAGCGCAATTACAGGCACCGCCGCGCGGAGATCGACCTCATCGCTATTCATGAGAATCTGATGATTTTCGTGGAGGTGAAGATGCGCACGGGCACGGGTTTCGGCATGCCCGAGGATTTTGTGGATGAAAAAAAAGCCCGGACTGTCATGGAAGCTGCAGACCATTACATCATCGAAACTGGCTGGCAGGGCGACATACGCT
>WGED01000139.1 GCA_015492915.1 Cyclobacteriaceae bacterium | reverse complement strand
TTGGAAGGATGGTCAAATATGACAAGTGATATATCCTCATCGCCAATGGTCGATGTGAGATTGGTCCATTTGGCGCGCTTGCCCCAGCAATCCGGGCCCTCATCACCTTCGCTGTTGTAATACCATCCGTTTACTCCCTCATTGTTGAGCGTGGCGACTTTGGTCGGTTTGCCATGGACATCGGTGAAGAACTGTGGCTTGTCAGTGGGATGTTCCAGTGCTCTTGTCACCCTGATGCCGAGCATCCCCTCCTTATTGTCCTTGAACAATACCTCTTTGTCTTGTGCAGTGAGTGTGGTTATCCTGTCGATGGCACGCTCATTTTCGTTTGCCTTGAATATATAAGTTGTGTTTTCGACGAGTAATGTTTCTCCATCCGGAGCCTTCCATTCTGCCTCAATTTCTAAAACAGCCTTGTCCTCACCACTTTCGAGTTTGTTGATCTTTTTATGGACTATGGTCCCGTAGTGATCTCTTTTCTCTGCTTTGATAGAATCCGAATTATTCCAAAAGTCATAGCCGTTTACATCACCATAGTTGAGCCACATACCCACATGGTGGGGATGATCGATGCGCTCCCCGGGCATAGGCTCAAGAGGAAATCCTCTTGTGATCTTAGTTCCTCTTGCGGTTGTAAGCGGATATAAAACGGGTTTCTTGATGGATTTTGGATAGATATAGGCCGTAAAGAGTTTGCCATCCACCAGTACATCGACCCTTTGTTCGGCATCGTTGCGGACAAGCTCTATTTTAGGTTTAGAATTGGTATTCGTCTCTTCCGTATTCTTGTTTTGTGTTGATGAACAGGTAATAAAATTAAAAGTAAGAATGAGGATAATTATCGAGGCTGTATTTTTTACTCTTGTCGTCATAATATAAAAATTAGAGAGATTTATTTTACTAATATACTCCCACATATATAGCTCATATTATTAATTAAGGCAAATTATCATAATAACCGGTTTAATTTTTTAAGTAGCTATTGTGATCTAATAAATTAATCTTAATGGTCACCCATGAAAAATCATCGATTTTTCATGATGTAGCCGGGAATAGGGGTAAAGTTTTCAAGCTGTTTGAAAGTGCAAATCTAAGTGCAAAATTTGTCTATATTTGTAACCGCAATCAATTCGGAGGCTAAATTGAAATTTAATCAAATAAAGCAGAGGTTAGAGCAATACAAGCTTGAGAACAAGAAAATTTTTACCAGTTCCTCATTTCAGACTCATAGTGTTCCTTTATTGCACATCATCAGCAGGATTGATCCCTCGATTCCCGTTTATTTTTTAAATACAGGTTATCATTTTCCCGAGACGCTGGAATTCAAAGATGAAATTGCTGAATTATTTAACTTAAATATCATTGACCTCAAGCCCGAAATGCCCAAAATTATGCAGTTGGATGCAGATGGTAAATTACTCTTTACTTCTGATCCCGATCATTGTTGTTATCTTAATAAAATCCAACCTATGGAATCTGTTTTGATGCAGTTTGATGTTTGGATCAACGGAGTAAGGGCGGAACAAAATATAAACCGAAGTAGCATGGGGCTTGAAGAAAATGCCAGGCATAATGTTATCCGGTTCCACCCATTGATTGATTGGTCGGCGCGCGATATTTATGAATACAGGAAAAAATACAATTTACCCGAACATCCCCTTGAGACTAAAGGGTATTTCTCAATAGGGTGTGAGCCATGCACCAGAAAGCTCGATCTGGAGATGCAGGAGAGAGAAGCGCGATGGTATGGACTAAACAAAACAGAATGCGGTCTCAATACTGATTTGATACAAAAATAATATGAATGTTCTCATAACAGGCGGTGCAGGATATATTGGGACAGTACTGACAAAAAACCTTGTCAACCACCCCGAAATAGATAAGATCATCATTTATGACAATCTGAGCAGAAAAAATTATAACCTGTTTTTAGGTCAGCGATTACCTGATGAGGAGAAAGTTCAGTTGATAGTCGGTGATATTTTGGATATACGAAAGCTAAAGAAGGCACTGGAAAATGTTGATGCGGTATTTCATCTGGCTGCACGTGTTTCGACCCCGTTTGCCAATGTTGATGCCGATTTTCATGAGCAGGTCAATCATTGGGGCACTGCGGAGTTGGTGTCGGCCGTTGAAGAAAGTCATGTGGAAAAATTCATTTTTACAAGCAGTACATCAGTTTATGGGGCCTCTGATGATTTTATCAGTGAAGATCATATTCCTGATCCGAAAACTTTTTACGGCATATCGAAATTGAGAGGGGAAGAACATGTGAAACGATTACTCAAGAAACGCAATGCGCTCATTCTCAGATGTGCCAATGTGTATGGCTTTAGCAGGAGTATGCGCTTCGATGCTGTGATCAATAAATTTATGTTTGATTCCAATTTTTCAAACCGGATTCAAATACATGGCGACGGCAAACAATTCAGGGCATTTATTCATGTCGGCCTACTTATAAAAGTACTGATCCAATCAATTCTCAATGAGGTTCCTTCCGGTATTTACAATGTTGTAGACCGGAATTTGCAGATACTGGATATCGTGGATGTGTTGAAGGAAATTTATCCGGCACTTGAATTTATTTTTATCAATCAGCATTTAAAACTTCGCCAGATGAAGGTCAACCGCGATTCAGCACTCAGGCGGTATGTTGATTATGAAAACCCTCACACGCTCAAAGAAGAACTCCTCGATTTCAAGACCCGGTTTTCATTTTGAGCGCCGGGATCCATGGATTTTATTATAAAATTTTTAGTAAAATATATACGTGGGTTGCATTTTGCCATAATCTGCACCAATCACTTAAAGTAGATATTCAAAAT
>WGED01000138.1:0-7500 GCA_015492915.1 Cyclobacteriaceae bacterium | reverse complement strand
GCCAGAAAGGGAGATTAATTTTTTGTTAACAAATGGCAGGGGCTTGATGTCCTATGCACAATCTATTAAACGTCAGGCGTTAAGAGAAAAAATGCCGCTGCAGGCATTATCCTTTTAATAATATTCTGAATGTGGTGCCTTCATTCAACTCAGTATTTCGGACGAATATTTTTCCGTCATGGATTTTCTCAATAATTCTCTTTACCAACGTAAGACCGAGGCCCCATCCGCGTGTCTTGGTCGTATAGCCGGGCAAAAATACATCCTTGATTTTTGATTTATGAATTCCCTTGCCTGTATCGGTGATGTCAATAATGATCTTTTCATCAACCCCCTTCTTGATATTGATGTCGATCTTACCCACACCGCCCATGGAATCTATGGCATTTTTACACAAATTTTCAATAACCCAATCGAACAGGGGTTTGTTGATTCTGGCGCGGATATCAGCCGGCTTGGCCGTCATGTTGATCTCAACTTTTTTAGGTATTCTTTTTTTAAGATATGAAATGGTGCCTTCGATGCATACGGGAACATTCTCATAATTTAAAATCGGCTTGCTTCCAATATTTGAAAATCGTGCTGTGATCATTTCAAGCCGCTGAATGTCTTTTTCAAGTTCCGTGATGATCTCCTTGTTTTTAATGGTCTCATCTTCCTTGAAATATTCGACCCATGCCATGAGTGAGGAAATTGGCGTTCCGAGTTGATGTGCGGTTTCTTTGGCAAGTCCGACCCATACACGGTTTTGTTCGGCAGATTTTGAATAGCTGAAAGCCACGTAGGCGATGATCCCGAAAATGCCTATGACCGACAACTGGACCAAGGGATAATACTCCAGCCGATTGAGCAAGGTAGAATTTTTATAATAAATGTATTGGTAATCATAAACCTCTCCCTTCTCATCTCTGAACGGAATTTCGATCGGTTCGTATTCTTGTTTCATCTCTTCAAGCATTTCTTTTAGAAAAGCATCCTTTTTTTCTTCGCTCATCGAAGGATCGATATTTATATTCCGGGTGCTGATGATCTGGCCGATCCCGTTTGTCTGAATGACAGGAATAGAGTTGTTGGGATAAAGGATCTCCTGAACAACGAAGGCAAGCTCGTCAGGATTGTTCTGATTATTAATCGTGAACTCAAGGGATTTTGCATACAATTTTATTATGCCCAATTCCCTCTCTTTGAGCTGTTCGACGATGATGCGGGTGAAGTAAACTGAAGCCAGCGCAATGGCAAAACCAAATGAGATGATCACCATGTTGATGGTGGTTCTCCGCTTGATCAGATCCAGACTCCGGTGGTATAGCTTATTGCTGACTTTGGGCATTGTTTGTGCTGATTCCTTGAGTTAAAGAACTCAAATTTAGTGCAGGGAAACAAAAAATCCCGCTAAGCGGGATTTTTTGTTAAGATTCAACATACTTTATTGTTACCAGCCCATTCCGTAATAGGCCTCTTTACCATCAGGATATTTGCCCTTGATAAGCACGCCTTCACCTACACTATTTCTTAAAATAGCCCTTAACTCATCGACGCCTTTTATCGGCCTGTTATTGACTGAGGTAATCAGGAAACCGTCTTTAATGCCGGCATCCTGCCATTTGCCCGGTCCGATATTTTCAATAATGACACCTGCATCCGCTTCATATTCCTTCAGTTCGTCTTTGGTTGCATTTCTCAGTGAAGCACCCTCGATCTTATAAGCGTCATCTTTCTTTACGATCTTAATTTCATTATCAAGATTCTTGAGTTTGGCAGTCACTGTTTTTGTCTTTCCATCCCGTTTGAATGTAACCCTGATCTTGTCTCCGGGGCGATGACGCGCAACATGATCCTGCAGTTCTGCCACATTCTTTATTTCGTCATCATTCACTTTGATGATGACATCGCCCTTTTTCAGGCCGGCTTCTTCGGCTGCGCTGTTCTCGTACACTGCATTGACATATACCCCGCTGAGTTCATCAACATCAATGTCGAGTCTTGGATCGCTCACATTTACAATTTCAATACCAAGCACAGCTCGCTGCACCACTCCATACTCAATCAAATCGTCTACAACCTTTTTGGCCAGTACTGAGGGGACAGCAAATGAATAACCGGCGTATGTGCCTGTGGGCGTTGCGATGGCGGTGTTGATGCCGATCAGTTGTCCTTTCAGGTTGATCAGGGCGCCGCCACTGTTACCGGGGTTCACTGCAGCGTCAGTCTGAATAAAGGATTCAATTCCATACCGCTCCCTCAGGATACCGATATTTCTCCCTTTGGCGCTAACAATACCTGCGGTAACTGTTGAGGTGAGTTCGAAAGGATTGCCGACAGCAAGTACCCATTCGCCAACCTGTACCAGGTCCGAATTGCCGAATGTAAGAAAAGGCAACCCCTCTGCTTCGATTTTCAGGACAGCAATGTCGGTAGTAGGATCCGTACCGATAAGTTTAGCTTCGAAGCGCCTGTTGTCCTGAAGTGTCACTTCTATTTTTTCCGCATTATCAATGACATGGTTGTTGGTGACGATATAGCCATTGTCGGAAATGATGACTCCCGATCCCGCACTCTGTGCTTTGCGCGGCTCCTGATCATGATAACCTTTTGGCGGACCGCCGAAAAAATCTCTGAACATATCCTCAAACGGACTTCTGTATCCGAAATTCGCCCCCGCCGAAATGGTTGACTTGATATGCACAACCGCCGGAGTGGCAATCCGGGCGGCATATACAAAATTGAGGCCTTCCGGCACCACATAAGATGAATCACTCACATAACTTGAAAATAAAACTTTATTTTGTGTTGGAGCTTGTATATATGTGGGCCTGTCATCCTCAAACAATTTGTAACCCCCAAGGGCTATTATACCCCCTAAAATTGAGGCCAGTAGTAATCCTAAAATTAATTGTCTCTTATTCATGATATTTTATTTTTTTTGATTGACATTAACATATACCCATTTTATGTTAAAAAGTTCACTTTTTATTACGGGTTCGATTCTTATTTGGTATGCTTTTAACATTTTTTAACAGAAGGCCGTAATTTCAAATGTAGGCTTTTTAATTTTCAAAGGCTATTATGGGCGTTCTATCCGAAACGGATTTCCAGTACTGATCCCATGAGATTTTGATGAAAAATCAATGGCGAAAATGCCCGGGGGATCAATGACGGGTTTACCTGTACGGGCCCCGCTACATGATTTTCATGAAAAAACGACCATTTTTTCATGAAAGACCACTGGCAGCCTATAATTACCCCGGATTACCTTCCAAAGGGATTGAGATTGGCGAGGGCGCGTTTTCCGCCTCCCATTTTGTTCATGGTCTTCATCAGCTTACGCATATCTGCAAATTGCTTCATCAGGCTGTTGACCTGCTGAATACTGGTGCCACTGCCTTTGGCTATACGCTTGCGGCGGCTGCCGTTGATGATGTCGGGATTGGCGCGTTCTTCTTTTGTCATGGATTTGATGATGGCTTCAATTGGTTTGAAGGATTCATCATCGATGTCGAGCCCTTTCATCATTTTACCCATGCCGGGGATCATACCCATGAGGTCACGGATATTCCCCATCTTTTTTATCTGCTCCAGCTGCGATAGGAAGTCATCGAAATTGAACTGATTTTTGCGTATCTTTTTATTGAGACGTCTTGCTTCTTCTTCGTCAAAGTTTTGCTGTGCACGCTCTACGAGTGATATCACGTCGCCCATGCCGAGGATACGCTGTGCCATTCTGTCGGGATGAAACACATCGATCGCATCCATCTTTTCTCCGGTGCTGATGAATTTTATCGGTTTATCCACCACCTTCCTGATAGAAAGGGCTGCACCACCTCTGGAGTCGCCATCCAGCTTGGTAAGGATGACCCCGTCGAAGTCAAGCCGTTCATTAAATGCTTTTGCGGTATTCACAGCATCCTGACCGGTCATGGAGTCCACAACAAAAAGTGTCTCTGAAGGATTGAGGGCTTCTTTGAGTGAAGCGATCTCATTCATCATTTCCTCATCGATGGCAAGGCGGCCGGCAGTATCGACGATAACGATTTTCTTGCCTGTTTTTTTGGCGTGGTCTATGGCATTTCGGGCAATTTGAACCGCATTTTTGTTCTCAGGCTCCGCGTACACTTCCACGCCGATCTGCTCACCAAGTACCTTTAACTGATCGATAGCGGCAGGACGATAGATATCGCAGGCAGTAAGTAAGACCTGGCGCCCCTGTTTTTTAAGCATATGAGCCAACTTGCCGGAGAATGTCGTTTTACCGGATCCCTGTAAACCGGATATCAGGATAACAGCCGGATCACCTTTTAGATTGATGTCCACCTTGCTGCCGCCCATCAGCTCGGTAAGCTCTTCCTGTGTAATCTTGACGAGCAACTGTCCAGGTGACACGGCGATCAGCACATCCCTGCCCAGCGCTGCGGTCTTGATGTTGTCCGTTACTTCCTTAGCTACTTTATAGTTTACGTCGGCATCGATCAATGCCCTACGGATCTCCTTTATTGTTTTGGCAATATTGATCTCTGTGATCCTGCCCTGTCCCTTGAGCGTCTTGAACGCCTGATCTAACTTTGTACTTAAATTGTCAAACATAGAGGTAAAATTTTTGCAAAAATATATATTTATGCCATGGCATTAAAACGGGAGGCCGGCTAAATTGTTTTTATGGGTATACTGCCTTTGTGATTGCATGATATAACCGGACAACAATATGTTCGAAAACGAACGGTAACAGTCTGAAAATATCGCCGGTTAAGCTTTAAACGCTGTTGGTACAGGATTTGAATTTTAGGGGTGAGACAAAAAAAAATTATGAAAATGAAATACATGAAAATTTTTACAATGATCCTGATCTTGGCCATAGCCGTTCATGCTCAGGCTGATGACAACAAGGTTGAGAAATCATACAAGATAAATGAATTTAACGCCATTTTTCTTTCCGGACCTTATGAGGTGCACCTGCGACAGGGCGATGAATGCAAACTCACTATCGTGGCCAAAGCGAGCTATTTCGAAAAACTGGATGTGACCTCTGACGACGATCAATTGTCCGTAGAACTGAAAGGGAAGAATTACAAAAAGCTGAAAGGCATCGAATTATATATCCAGGTGAAAGACCTGAGCAAGCTGATGATTGAGGGCGCTGCCGATCTGAAATGTGACAATATATTAAAAGTATCAAACCTGAAACTTGAATTTGAAGGTGCAGGCAAGATTGACCTGCTGGAGGTAGATGCTGAAAAAATCATCACCGAAATTGACGGGGTCGGTGAATTTATCGTCAGCGGGCGCACCGATTACCATAAGGTGATCTTTACGGGAGTCGGCAGCTACAAAGCCGAGGACCTGATCAGCAAGTACACCAAGGTTGAGTCCAGCGGTATCGGCAGTGTAAAAGTTTATGCCAGCAACAAATTCATCGGCGAGATCAGCGGCATCGGCTCGGTCGATTACTATGGAAATCCGGAGATTGTGGATATCGATGCCTCGGGGATCGGCAGTGTAAACAGGCGTGAATAACTAATTATTCACCGACTTATTGGCCAACTGGCCGCAGGCTGCATCGATGTCTTTGCCACGACTGCGGCGTACCTTTACCGTCAGGCCTTTTGATTCCAGATAATTAGTGAAATCATCAAGCTCTTCAGGGAGTGCCCGCTGAAAAGAAGCGAAATCGATCGGATTATACTCAATGATGTTGACCCTGCAGGGAAACTGGCTGGCAAAGCGGACCAGATTTTTAGCATCATCCTGCCCCAGGTTAAAATCATGAAAAGCAATGTATTCCAGCGTCATCCTGTTTCTGGTTTTCTGATAATAATAGCGCATTGCGTCACCGAGCACTTCCAGATTGTTTGTTTCATTGATCGGCATGATGGTATTGCGTTTTGCGTCGTCGGCGGCATGAAGCGATAACGCCAGATTGAACCGCACACCGTCGTCGGCCAGTTTTCTGATCATTTTAACAATGCCAGCAGTGGAGAGCGTGATTCTTTTTGGCGACATGCCCAACCCTTCGGGTGAAGTGATGTGATGTATGCCCTGCAGCACATTGGGATAGTTGAGCAAAGGCTCGCCCATTCCCATCAGCACGATGTTCGACAAACCCCGACCGTATTTTTCTTCAGCAATCCTGTTGATGAGCACGACCTGATCATAGATCTCTGCGGGCTCCAGATTGCGTGTGCGTGTCAGATAGCCGGTTGCGCAAAATTTACAGGACAGAGAACACCCGACCTGTGATGAGATGCAGGCCGTCATGCGTTTCTCCGAGGGGATCAATACTCCCTCGATGATATTGTCATCATGCAATCTAAAAGCGAGTTTTATGGTGCCGTCGTCACTCATTTGCTGCTCAGCCACCGTCATGGGCTTGATGACAAAACGGTTATTCAGTACTTCGCGAAGCGTGAGAGAAATGTTGGTCATTTCATCAAACGATACCACCGACTTTTTCCAGAGCCATTCATAAAGCTGTCTCGCCCTGAATGGCTTTTCATCAATCTCAACCAATAGGTCCGTTAATTGATCGAGCGTAAGCTTGCGGATATCCGTTTTTTCCTCATTGCGGTTCATGATGCAAAATTAACAGGTTGAAGACCAATCTATGAGAAAAAGGTGATTTTTTGAATCTTCGGATAACAAGAAGCTTTATTTATCTAATTATCTTAATCATATGTAGCCTTCTATTTATCTTTGATCTTTATAATACCACAGTATATAATGATGCCTGAAAGGTTTGTTTGTTAGTCCATTGATCAAAGTCAGTCCAAAAAATCATTTAAATTTCATAGGAAATCCGTAAGACCTGAGTGGTTGTTAATAAGAACAAAATGCGATACCTGGCATTTGAACTGATGAACTTATAATCAGCAGCGTTGCTGTAATTAATAGTCTGGAAATTGTGGATTTTATTTCAATGATGCACTTTTGGGAGGTCTGGGATGGAAAGGAATTGTTGCGTAAGCCTCCCTGCCAGAGCGTATCTAATGCTTGAAAATCATGGCTGGCAAGTCCCTTTTCGATGGATTGATCCCAAATTATTATCGACATGTCATAATGGCGTATAGGCTGTGTTTAGGGAGCATCCATTTAAAATACGGTTTGCTTTTAAAACTTATATGGGTTTGTCTTAAATAGATTATTACCGAAAAATGATTTGGATACTATAAATTTCATTGTAATTATATCAGATTTACTTGGTTATAAATGAATTAATTAAAAATGGTGATTCTATTCCATTAGGAGGTTAGTCTTAAGAAATAAACTTAAGCAGGAAAGTAGTAAAAAAATAAACAAAATACTTAATGAAAATGTTAATCATATTCGTAATTCAATAGTGACAATCAAAAGGATATTTTGTAAAATATCAAATCAACGAATTAGGTTGATGCATTGATTTCATACCAGTAATATTCCAGGAGGCTTATAGTTATTTTCATATTTTTAGAGTAAAATCCCAAATTTCTATGGATAGAAATTTGGGATTAATTAAAAACATAAGTATTATGT
>WGED01000137.1 GCA_015492915.1 Cyclobacteriaceae bacterium | reverse complement strand
TGAATGAGTTCGTAAAATAACATTAAATTTCAAGAATATCCTGATAACAAAAGGAAAACCGGTTGCGTTATCAATCAAAGATTCCTTATCCGGTATATTTTTTAATATCAAAAATCACCAAAATGTCATACAAAAATTATAAACTGGTTTTTTGTGTTGTTCTGAGTTTGTTTCTGAATCGGAATGAAGCAGGGGCGCAGGTATTGGGCAAGCAGTTTCCCGCTATCGAAACCTCCACTGCCAATGATATAATCATCAATATCCCCGCTGATACGAGGGGCAAGTACACGCTGCTCGGCATGGCATTTTCCAAAAAGTCAGAAGATGATCTCAATTCGTGGATGGAGCCTGTGTTCTGGAAATTTATCCATAAACCCGAGGGCAATGCGACACAGCTTTTTGCCATGACCAGCTATGATGTCAACGCGTATTTTATTCCGATGTTTACAGGCATTAAAACAGCAGCTACCCGTACCGCCAAAAAAAAGGCCATCAAAAAAATGGATCCGAGGCTCATCCCGAATATCCTTTTTTATAAAGGCAAACTGAAACCTTATAAAGAAGCATTGGATTTCAAGCAAAAGGATATCCCCTATTTCTTCGTCCTCGATGAGCATGGTAAAATAGTTTATGCCACATCGGGCAGATATACCGATGAGAAAATGGTTAAGATTGAAGAGGTGATCAGCGAATAAGCCAGGCCGATTCACCACATTCCTATGACTGCAAATGTTTAGTTAAAAATCTGTACCCGCAATAGTTAAGGTGATATATCATAAAAACCTGCCCGATCTTACAATCACGATGAAACGGCTTGCTTGTATTATTGGCTGTGCCTTAGTTAATTGAATGCTGAAATATGCCAAAAATTCATACCATATCATTGCTCATAGGATTCATGACCTTCATCCAATTTGTTGCTTATGGTCAGGAAGAGGGAGTGGGAAGTGACGTGCAGGATTATGACTATTTGAGTGAACTGGAAAAGGAGATTGTAGGTGTGTGGATCAACGTGTCAATGAGGGTCTGGGTAAAGACATATAATAAATCCGACACATCGTTCATTGTCGATATCAGAGAAGATGCCTGGGACACAAAAATGAATATCAGGCCAATCGTGACGACAATCCGTGCAGATGGCACCTATGAGTCGGAATTTCGCAATTCATTTGATTCGCTGATCTATCGTCCGCAGGGCACCTGGCTGATTGACGGGGACACGCTCATCATGCAGGACCATCAGAGCACTTATAAATACAAAATTTTCATTGATGGTGATCAGGCAGAGTTCAGAAGTGTGCTTGACTGGGACAAGGACGGACAGGTTGATGATGTTTATTTTGGTGTGCAAAGAAAAAAACAAAGGCGTTGAATAAAACTTTAGTGCTATCTTACATCAAATTTTAGTTAGTGTTCAGAATTAAAAAATGATTATCATGAAAAATGCTCTTTCTATCCTTGCTTTGTTATTCGTATTCTCGCTGACAGGTACAGATGCCAATGCGCAAATCCTGCCTACAAGTATGAAAATAACGGTATTAAACAGTCTCGGCAATCCTGTAAAGAATGCAAAGGTGACTATATATGAAACCCGCGAAGACTATGAAAAAGAAGAAAATGCGGTCGCCGGACCGGCCTTTACCGATCAAAAGGGCAGAGTGACTTTTAAAAATCTCAAAGAAAAGCGCTACTTTATTCAGGCCGTCAAGGATGATATGAATAATTATGGAGAGGGCGAACAGACGGATAAATTGAAAAAAGGCAAGGTCAATAAATTCAATATTATTATTTCATAGCTATTAGCTTTTTATTGAATTCAAAAATAAATCCACCAAACGACAACCTTTGAAGCCCGATTATAGGGTGGTATATTTGTTTTATGGAAATAAAGACAGATTTATATTTAGGTGATTGCTTAGAGGTACTTAAAAAGCTGCCGGATAATTGTGTGGACCTTATCTTCACCTCGCCGCCATATGCAGATCAGAGAAAAAACACCTATGGTGGCATCCATCCCAATGAATACGTTGAATGGTTTCTCCCAATTTCCGAACAACTCCTCCGGGTTCTTAAGCCAACAGGCTCATTTGTACTGAACATCAAAGAACGTGTCGTGAACGGTGAGAGAAGCACCTATGTTATAGAGCTGATTCTCGAAATGAAGAAACAAGGATGGTTTTGGACAGAGGAATATATTTGGCATAAGAAGAATTGTTATCCTGGCAAATGGCCCAACAGATTTAGAGATGCTTGGGAACGCCTTCTTCACTTTACAAAGGATAAAAAATTCAATATGTATCAGGAGGAAGTGATGGTGCCTATGGGAGACTGGAGAAAAAGCAGACTTAAGAGACTCAGCGATACGGACAAAAAAAGAGATGAATCTAAAGTTGGCAGTGGCTTTGGAAAAAACATTTCCAACTGGCTGGACAGGGATATGGCCTATCCTACAAATGTTATTCATCTGGCAACGGAATGCAGTAATAAAAATCACAGTGCCGCTTTTCCGGAAGGGTTGCCGGAGTGGTTTATTAAACTTTTTACCAAAGAAGGAGATACCATACTCGATCCTTTTATGGGCTCCGGAACAACCAACCTTGTTGCTAATCGAATGCAAAGAAATTCAATCGGGATTGAGATTGTCCCTGAATATTACGAAATGGTAAGAAAACAGATTCAACCGGTGGAATTGTATCTCTTTGAGCCTAAAACTGAATATGAAAAAACTAAACCAGCATGACGTACTTGGGTACGTTGAGGATAACATCGGGACTTTTCATGAAAAAAGGATATCAAGCCTCAATACATTGAGTCTTCATAAAGTACTTAAAAGAAAAAACCCGTATTTGTTTAAAGCTAAAAACGTACTTACTTCAGAACAGATAGTCAAAGGGCTGGTAGATGCCCATATTTCATCTAATGAGGAAACTGTTTTCGGTGACTGGTTGGAAGGGCTTGCAATATTTATCAACAGCAAAGTTTACAGTGGCTGGAAATCGGGTATCCCGGGTTTTGATCTTGAGTTTGACAAAGATGAAAGGCGGTATATTGTCAATATTAAATCTGGCCCAAACTGGGGGAATAGCAGCCAAATAGCTAAAATGATTTCTGATTTTAAGACTGCAAAAAGGGTGTTGCGCACCAGTAATTCAAAATTAAATGTCATAGCTATAAACGGCTGTTGTTACGGTCGGGATAACAAACCCGATAAGGGAGATTATTTCAAATATTG
>WGED01000136.1 GCA_015492915.1 Cyclobacteriaceae bacterium | reverse complement strand
GGAACGGTTGGCGCTTCATTGTGCTGGATGGTAACGACATCAGTTTTCACGGCTGGCCGCAAGGCAGTGATCAGTATGAAGAAGCGGTGATTTATTATGAAAAGCACGGCAACGGATCGCCCAGGTGGAACGGCGCCATTGGCCCGGAGCAAATTACCTGGCTGAAAGGCAAGCTGGACCTGGCGACAAAAAATCATGAAAAAGTCATGCTTTTCTGCCATTTTCCTGTCTATCCGGAAAATATCCATAACCTGTGGAATGACGATGAATTGCTCGCCCTCATCGCCGGATACCCTGTCGTCAAGGCGTGGCTCAACGGCCACAATCATGCGGGAAACTATGCCGGGAAAGAAGGCGTGCACTATATCACTTTCAAAGGAATGGTGGATACGGAGCAAAACTCATGGGCCGTTGTCACGGTGCAGGGTGACCGTCTTGTGGTGAAAGGTTTCGGCAGGGAGGAAGACAGGGTGTTGAAGATCAGGGAATGAAAAAATGGTCATTTTTTCATAACATGAATCAGGTGAAAATTTTTCCGGTTAATAACAAAACCAGTACATGCACATTATCTTGCCGTTATTTCGGTTTTTTATCAAGAATAGAAAAATGATTCCCCTCAAGATTACCGCTTATTTGCTACTGGTAGTTCTTAATCTCATTATTTTCACATCTTGCCATGAGAAAAAGATGATTTTTCAATCTCAACGCAATCTGGATTTCAATGAGGGGTGGCGTTTTATCAATGACAGTATCACCGGTGCCGAGCACCCTGATTTTGATGATTCGGGTTGGCGGATCGTCGATCTGCCGCATGACTGGAGCATCGAAGACTATCCTGTCCAGGATTCCATCCACACAGGACCTTTTGATAAGAATCTGCGCGGCGGCAAGGATGTGGGGTATTTGCGGGGAGGCACGGGGTGGTACCGGAAAAAATTCACCATTTCTCATGAGAATGCCGGAAAGAGAGTTATGCTGCACTTTGACGGAGTGCAGTCGGAAATGTCATTATGGGTCAACGGCCGGGAGGCAGGCAGCCATATTTATGGTTATACACCTTTTTATTTTGATATAACGCCGTATCTGAAAAAGGACGGGAATACTATTGCCATCAGGGTGAAGAAGCCGGAAGAGAATTCACGATGGTTTACAGGAGCCGGCATCTATCGCTCCGTCGGCATATCTTTTGTCGATCCGGTGCATGTGGAGACCTGGGGTGTAAAAATCGATGCACATGTGCTGAACAGTGCTTCAGAGATCGATGTGGAGTCGGTGGTCTTCAATAACGGACAGGACAAATTCCGTGTTTTGGTAAAAACCTCCCTGCTTGCTCCTTCCGGAAATACGATAGAACTGCCTGAAAAACAGAGTGATATCGGCCATGGGAAAAAGGCTGTTTTCTCATGGAAAGTCATGGTGACGGATCCCGAATTATGGGATATTGATAATCCACGGCTTTATAAGGCGGTGGTGCAGGTGTGGCGCGATGGTCGCCAGATCGATGAGTACATTCAGAAATTCGGCGTCAGGAAGATCGCTTATTCTGCTGATCGGGGTTTCCTGCTCAACGGTAAACCGGTTTTACTCAAGGGTGGTTGCCTTCATCACGACAACGGACTGCTCGGTGCTGCCGCGTTCAAAAGGGCTGAGGAACGCCGTGTCAGGATCATGAAAGAAAACGGTTTCAACACCATCCGTACCAGCCACAATCCGCCTTCGCAGTACTTCCTGGATGCCTGTGATGAACTTGGGATGCTCGTGATCGATGAGTCTTTCGACATGTGGAGCAAGCCCAAAAGGCCGAATGACTACCATCAATATTTCAAAGAATGGTGGAGACGCGATTTGGAAGCGATGCTGCTGCGCGACCGAAATCATCCGTCAATTATCATGTGGAGCATTGGCAATGAAATTCCCGAAAGGGCCGATTCCACAGGCCTTGCCATTGCAAAAGAGATGATAAATCATATAAAATCCATAGACCATTCCCGGCCGGTGACACAAGCTGTTTGCGGGTTTTGGGATAACCCCGGAAAGGAATGGAGGGAAGCCCAGCCTGTGTTTGCCCAGCTCGATGTGAGCGGATATAATTACCAATGGAAAAAATACGAATCCGATCATGAACAATTTCCCGAAAGGGTAATGTATGGATCCGAATCCATTTCAAAAGAAGCTTTTGAAAATTGGCAAAAAGTCAAGGAACTGCCATACGTGATCGGCGATTTTGTGTGGACGGGCATGGACTACATCGGCGAGGCGGGCATAGGCCATACTGTTTATAAAGAAAAAGACACGGCAAGCCGGGGACTGATGGCGTGGCCGTGGTATGTAGGTTGGTGCGGTGATATCGACCTGATCGGCAATAAAAAACCGCCATCCTTTTACCGTGACATTTTATGGGAAAACAGCAAACTGGAGATGATGGTTCACGAACCGGTACCTTCGGAAAAACATGAGGTCGTATCGATGTGGGGCTGGCCAAATGAATTCGCTTCCTGGAACTGGGCGGGTCATGAAAATGAAGTGCTTTTCGTCAATATTTATACGACATGGCCTGAGGTACAGCTCGAACTAAACGGGGAGATCATTGGTAAGAAGGCTGTTTCTGCTTCAACGAAATATACGGCCACTTTCGATGTGTCGTACAAGCCTGGGATACTCAAAGCCGTTGCCATCGAATACGATGAAATCAAAGAAGAAAAAATATTGAAAACCACAGGCAAAGTATCCGAACTGGTACTGGCTCCTGAGCGAGAAATCATTCCCGCTTCGAAAGGGGAGGTTGCCTTTATTAATATAAGCGGTGTAGATGAAGAGGGTGATGTCGTGCCCGATGCAGCCACCAGGCTGACAGTGCGGGTTGAGGGTGCAGGAACGCTAATGGCTGCAGGCAATGCATCTCCATTTGTGCAGGGTAGTTTCCGGGATGAAAAATTCCATCTTTTTCATGGAAAAGGATTGATAATCGTCAGATCAAACGGAAGGGCGGGAGACATTACCGTAACAGTCGATAACGGTCATGGGATTTCATCAGAAGTCATTATCAGGGTTGAATAGCCGATTGGGTATTGCGCCAGAATGCTTGTGCCATCATCGTAAAATCCGAGGAGCTTTTCAACAAATTTTCATATGAAGAAAAGAAGATTTTAAGGTATTTTTTTGTAAATTGATAGATCATAATTGTAAATCTTAAATTTTTTATTGCAACGGGTGCCGGTTAACGATATGCAACCGGAAAAAGTTTTAACATACAAAATATGCTTTGCACCT
>WGED01000135.1 GCA_015492915.1 Cyclobacteriaceae bacterium | reverse complement strand
TATAAGAGACAGGTGTATATTTAATGCTTCCTTCATGCAGGCGCTTGTTGACGCCATCCAGGTAGTCTAGATTGTACTTAATGGAAAAGTGCCTTAATTCATTGGCATTATTCGAAAATTTACCAACCTGCACATCAGATTTTATTGTTTCAGAGCGCAGTTCATAACTGCTGTTTTCTGTCCGCCCACGTTTTTGTATATATTTTCCATAGATACTCAGAACATCCACTTGGCCACTCAGATCAAAATTTGAAGGCGCAGGGATGGTTTGATCCACGACAAATTGATTTTGCGATGATTCAATACCGGCCCGGAAACGCGGACTGAAAAAATTACTCTCAAATGCCAGCTGCCAATATGTGGTATTGCTGGGTGATGTTGCCTGCAATACACCGATTTTCGTATAGTCGGCAATACCTAATAAATTATTCACCTGAAAATCTGCATAAAACCGGTATAAACCGGATTCATCGGTGCCATGGTTATCTGCTCTGAGATTAGCATTGTAACGGGATTCATTTTTAACATTAATGTTCAGTCGGGTATCACCGACCTGATAGCCCGGTTCAAAATAACCATCCACATTAATTCCCGGAAAGCTGTTGATGATAAACAGGTTTTCCTCGACCGTTTTATTGGTGACTGGCTTTGTTAAAAGGTCGGCAAAAACCGAGCGCAATAGCTCCGCATCGTACATATCGTTATTTTTTATCGAAACTTCCCCCAATATTCCCAGCAACAATGTCAGACTGACCACGCCGTCCCGCACACGTTGTTTGGGAATAAAGGCCTTGGCAAGAATAAAACCACGCTCCCGGTAAAAATTGGTAATTTCGCTTGCGACGGCTTCGATTTGCCCCAGCGTAACACCCCGTTTGCCGCGTTGCTCTCTGATCAGCCAGACCAGTTTTTGGACTTCAAGTGGAGAAACATGCCGCTCCAGCGTTTCCTCCTCAATCTCAACGAGAAGATTCGATATTTCACCCAGCTCATCAATGGTATAACCGGATTCAAGCAGCTTGTCCTCCTTCATAATGGCAAAGCGAATATTTTCAACCAATTGGGTTAGTGCCTCACGGGTGATACCCAACTCAGGAAACTCAACCAGGCCTTGAATCCTGAACTCTGAGACGGCAAGTCTTGGCCCGGCAGAAGGGTCCGGCGAGCGTTCGCGCACGGTGGGCACATCCAGATCCCGCAGCAGCGTTTTTTCTTCCACGTCTCCAAATTGCTCAACCTCTGGCATTTCCAAAAAGCCTGCTGCTGCAATCGAACTGTAAACGCTGATAATAATAAATATTAACGCATTGATTTTTTTAACTATTACACTAACCATCATTATCCATTTTTGATCTAAATTGCACTGCCGGTAAGGGCGTATTAAGCGCGGTTATATTTTTTTTAATGTCAGATTTTTTACAAACGGAGAGGGCGAGCTTATGTATTGCGATGCAGCCAAAACATACATGCCAAATATTATTTTAATAATTTACCATTCCCAGCATGCATGCCAGAGATTTTTGGTGTAGCAGTCCCTGAATTTTCCGCGACAGGAAATCACCCGACAATTACCTTACGGCCTGCCCATCTTCTTTATCACCCTTGTTGCTATAATGCTGGCCGCCCAGTAGCAGTAGAGGTAACGCCATTATAATTGTAGTTTCTGGCTTCAGCAAAAATGGCCTGACCAAATTCACTCAGACATTCAAATTAATGCGTTGCCAGCGCGATAGTCCGGTAAATCCCAGGATAACCGGTAGTCGCAAGTTTCTACAGAAATAATACCATTTGATTCAATCAGGGTTACACAATTTGTGTCACTCAACGAATCATAATCCATTCATTATTTTTATAAAAACCAAATTATGGCCTCAACATAGACATTTTGTTCAAGCGGAAAAGTCCTAATGGTCAGAGAATTCTCACCATTAACAATCGATTCAGAAACTGGTTTTTGTGGTGACGTTTGCCCTCTTGTATCAGATAGTAAACAGGTATGCCATTAAGTCCTGATTTCTGCGCCTGTGCCATAAATATTAAATTCCAGAAAGAACATGGGTTGTTTATAACCGACATCCGCAAGCGAAGTATTTATAAATAACATTCCACACAGTAAAATAAAAAATACACTTTTTTATTTTACTGACTGGTGTTTTGCAGATTTTTGCTTCTCATCATTTTCATTCGGCTTAAGTTAAGCTACTAGCTCCAACGCTTTTCTTCTTTTGCCTTGATTTCCTCATAACTTGGTCAAAGTAACACCGGTCCCCTTAAACTCTACGGTATACGGGAAATAGTGCTGGTAACGGCGTCGAAAACGATTCTGAATGATATTGGCGTGCATGCACGTATCTTTCTTATCCGATGCCCGCAATACTAATAACCAATAATTGTATTAATCGCTAACATGGACTATGGACACTTGCAACAGCATACGCGTATCGGTCAGGCTGGGGACAATACCCTGCCAGGGGTTTCCGGAGGGTGAAAACGAAGGGAATTGGTCGGGGCGAGAGGATTTGAACCTCCGACCACCTGCACCCCATGCAGGTGCGCTACCAGGCTGCGCTACGCCCCGATTTTTCTGTTGAAAACGTCAAAAACAC
>WGED01000134.1 GCA_015492915.1 Cyclobacteriaceae bacterium | reverse complement strand
CATGGATGAATATATAAAGATGAGTAAAATGAAAATAAGTATATTGGGGATGGGGTATGTCGGCGCAGTTTGTTCTGCCTGTTTGTCAAAAAATGGTCATGAGATTATTGGTGTTGATATTGATAAAACCAAAATTGATATTCTAAATGAAGGGCGTTCTCCAATTATCGAAAAGGATCTGGAAGAAACCATTGCCTCCAGTGTTGATAAAAGTCTGTTGTCAGCAACAACCGATTCAATACAGGCGGTGCAGGAAACTTCGATGTCGATTATCTGTGTAGGCACCCCAAGTAACAGCAATGGCAGCCTGAATCTTGAGTACATTAAGCAGGTGTGTAAAGAAATAGGCCTGGGGATAAAAGACAAAAAAGAGCGCCATGTTATTGTCATGAGAAGTACTGTTTTGCCTGGCACTGGTTATGATCTTGCTATTCCGGTTATCGAAAAATATTCAGGCAAAAAGCTTGGCGAAGGTTTTGGTTATGTTTCCAATCCTGAATTTCTGCGTGAAAGTACCGCCATTTATGATTTTTATCATCCACCGAAAACTATTGTTGGTGAAAGTGATGCAGCTTCCGGTGATCTTGTTGCAGCCTTGTATCAGGATCTTGACGCACCGTTGATTCGCACCGAAATCCCGACAGCCGAAATGGTAAAATACGCAGATAACAGCTGGCATGCGACCAAAGTATCTTTCGGTAACGAGATTGGTAATATTGCCAAAGAGCTTGGCATAGATGGCCAAAAGGTGATGGATATTTTTTGTAAAGATATAAAGCTCAATTTATCTTCCTACTATCTTCGCCCGGGGTATGCTTTTGGTGGTTCCTGCTTGCCTAAAGACGTCAGGGCAATCACTTACAAAGCGAAAAGTATGGATATAAATACGCCGCTATTGAGTTCTCTTATTGCCAGCAATGAAGAACAGATTCAGCGCGCCTATAATATGATCAAAGCAACAGAAAGCAAAAAAATCGGTATTCTGGGGCTGAGTTTCAAAGCAGGAACGGATGATGTCAGGGAGAGTCCTCAGGTTGCACTTGTGGAATTGTTAATAGGTAAAGGATATTCCGTAAAAATCTATGACCGCAATGTTAAAACAGCAACGATCACTGGCGGAAATAAGGAATACTTGTTAAACCACATTCCCCATGTTTCCGGTTTATTGACTGATCACCTGGACGAGGTGCTTGAGCATGCTGATGTTTTGGTCGTTGGCAACAATGACAAGGAGTTTGTCAGTATTGTCGATGAAATAGATTCAGGACAAAAAGTTATTGATTTGATTCGTATTTCAGAGAAATGCAGTACGGATAAATATCAGGGGATTTGTTGGTGAAAAAATACTTGGTCGCAAGGTATTGTGGCCGGAAAATGAGGCTGATGTATAGCCTCATTCTTTTTGCCAATTTGGTGTTCGCTGTAGGCCACCCGTTATTGGTGGCAGCCGAAAGCTTTACTATAAAGGAGGAGCGGGCAGTAACGGCAATAAAAGTGTTTTTTGTCAGTCCAGGTGGCGATGATGGTAATGATGGCCTGACAGCACGGCATCCATTAAAGACGATCAATCATGCTCTTCAACAGGCGCAGGCAGGTGATACTGTTTTTTTGTTACCAGGAATTTATGAGCAGGACATAGAGACGGTCCGCAATGGTAATGCATTGCATTCAATACGTATTACAGGTACGCACGAAGCCGTTGTGCATGGTGCAGGGAAAAGTCATGTGGTCGATATTCATCATAGCCATATTGAGCTGAGTAATTTTACGGTAGATGGAAAAAATGGGCCAGGTGACAAACTTGAGCATTACCGCGATAAATTAATTTATATCAAGGGGCGGAAGAATTTGGGCATCAATAATGTGCGCTTATTCGGTATGAAGTTGCAAAATGCATATGGTGAATGTATCCGCATCAAATATATGGCGACAAACAATGAAGTTGCTTACAGCAATATTCAGAACTGCGGCCTGAGAGATTATGTTTTCAACCGTGGGAAACATAACGGCGAAGCCATTTATATTGGTACGGCGCCAGAACAGATTATTGAAGGCGTGAACCCGACCAAAGAAACAGATCAGTCCAATGAAAATTGGGTGCATCATAACTACATCTCGCCACAGGGTAGCGAATGTGTTGATATAAAAGAAGGATCGCAGAGAAATATTATTGAATACAATATTTGTACTGGGCAAAGTGATAAAAATGTAGGCGGCATATCTGTGAGAGGAAATGACAATATTATTCGTTATAACACGGTTTTTTCTAACAAGGGAGCAGGTGTCCGCCTTGGTGGCGACACCGAAATTGACGGCATAAATAATGCTGTCTATGGCAATTATCTGCATGACAATGCGGGTGGAGGATTAAAAATAATCCGTGCCCCACAGAAAAAAATCTGCGGTAACACCATTATCGCATTATCTGGACAGAAAATAGTTCGTACTAAAAATATACCGGCATCCGGTTTTCTAAAGGCATGTGATGATTAACACATTTTTTAATGTGATATTGTCG
>WGED01000133.1 GCA_015492915.1 Cyclobacteriaceae bacterium | reverse complement strand
TATGATGCGCAGAATGTGAAAGCGTCCTTTTTTTGGCGGGATGAATTTTTCAATGCGGTCGCTGAAAAAGATGACCCCCACCTTATCATTGTTGCTGATGGCCGAGAAAGCCAGCACGGCACTCACTTCGGTGATCAGGTCTTTTTTAAATTGCTGCCTGCTTCCGAATCGCAGCGAGGCACTGACATCGATCATCAGGATCACTGTCAGCTCCCGCTCTTCTTCAAATATTTTCACATAAGGCGTATTGAGACGGGCTGTCACATTCCAGTCGATGTTTCTCACATCGTCTCCGTACTGATATTCGCGCACCTCACTGAAGGACATACCCCGGCCCTTAAAAACCGAGTGATACTCGCCCGAAAAGATGTGGTTGGATATCCCTCTGGTTTTGATCTCTATCTTCCGTACTTTCTTCAGCAATTCTTTCGTATCCACGCCTGCTTTCGCTTAATTATTGTCAAAAATGGATCAGGGCACCTCTACCTTGTTCAGGATTTTCGTGATAATGTCTTCGGAGCTGATGTTTTCGGCTTCGGCCTCGTAGGTGATGCCTACCCGGTGGCGCATCACATCGTAGCAGATGGCCCGCACATCTTCGGGAATCACATATCCGCGGTGCTGTATAAAGGCATAGGCTTTTGACGCAAGAGCCAGGTTGATGCTTGCCCGCGGAGAGCCTCCATAGGCTATCAGGGCTTTCAGGTCGGGCAGGCCAAAGCGATCGGGATAGCGGCTGGCCAATACAATATCGAGAATGTAGTTTTCAATTTTTTCATCCATATATACTTCATGGATGGTGTTGCGCGCCCGGATAATTTCGGCCGGCTTCACGACCTGATTTATCTTTTCATCATTTTGCCGGAGGTTTTTTCGCATGATCAGCCGCTCCTCTTCGCGCTCGGGATAGCTGATGATGACCTTCAGCATGAAACGGTCGACCTGGGCTTCGGGCAACGGATAAGTGCCTTCCTGCTCGATGGGGTTTTGCGTGGCCAGCACAAGAAAGGGATCCGGCAGTTTGTAGCTGCTGTCGCCAATGGTCACCTGATGCTCCTGCATGGCTTCCAGCAGGGCACTCTGAACCTTGGCCGGGGCCCTGTTGATCTCATCGGCCAAAACAAAATTGGCAAAGACGGGCCCTTTTTTTTCTACAAATCGGTTTTCGGCAGGGTTGTAAATCATGGTGCCGATCACATCGGCCGGAAGCAAATCGGGGGTAAACTGTATGCGGCTAAACTTGGCATTTACAGCCGAAGACAGGGTCTTGATCGCCAAAGTCTTGGCCAGGCCCGGCACGCCTTCCAGAAGGATGTGCCCCTCGGTGAGCAAGCCGATCAACAAGCGCTCAATCATATAACGCTGACCGACTATCTTTTTGCTGATCTCCAGATTGAGCAGATCAATAAATGCGCTTTCCACCTTGATCCGTTCGTTCAACTGCTGAATATCTATTGCATTCTCGGTTTCCATCTTACTATTTTTTTAAAAACAAAGCTAACAACATCTGTTTTCTCCAAAATAGTGCCTCGATGCTCTCCTCTTTAACTTGCTTTAACAGTATATGCTTAAACGCTTGCCCGGCAGGCATTTATCAGAAATCATAACTAAACCCGATATTCCAGACCTCTCTCAACTGCAGCCCCCTGATTTGTGTGCTGTTTCCCTGGTCATCCGTTTTGGAGATTAGTACATCGTGATCATATATGAGCTGGAAGGTCAGGGCCGTGCTGATGTATTCGTTCACTTTCAGATTGAGCTTGTTCAGACTGTTTACATCCATGTTCCGAATCTTGTCGAGGTAATTGGAAAACAATTCGATGCTGCTTGAGAAATGTACATTTTTCATCAATTCCTTATCCAAGTTCAAACGCAGATAAGCACCCGGCTCGTAGCGGTTTTTTGATCCCGCAGTCAATCCGTAATTCTCCGGATTGATATTCTCTATGTCTCCCACATGGGTCCATTTCAGCGTGATAGGCGAAAAAAAGAGATGAAAAAAGTCACCGGTCTTGTGATCGATGCCGATGGAAAAGAGCGTAAAAGCCGGGGACATGAAAGCCGATATAAGCACGCTGTCACCGGGCAACGCAAAGCCGCGGTCAAACTGTGTACGAAAATTACCGTTAACAGCCAGCCCCGTCTTTTCACTCAATCGTTTCGAATAGAGCGTGTTGAAGATGATTTCATCATCGCTTTTGCGCACATCCGACCCGATTCTCACCTTGCCATAAGCAAGGTTAAGTTCATTGTTCCATTTCGACTTTTTCCCCTCATGCTTCAGAAAAAGCCGCGCGCCAAAGCTGATGGCCAGGGTGTTTTCTCCGCCTGCCACCCAATTGCTGTAAGCGGCCTGGCTGATCATGCTTTGCACATGGCCCCCGTGTCGCCAGCCCGCTGTGCTGTCTGCCTGAGCCCATGCAATCATGCCGGCAAGAAGCAGAGCTCCTGTGATTACAAACTTCAATTTCTTCATACCTGCCCCTATTCTTTAATAAGGTGAACATCCATTTGCGGAAAGGGTATGTTCAGGTTTTTCTTCGGGAAGACCTTGTACACTTCCTCGTTCAGAGAAAAATAAACATCCCAGTAATCGGCTGTTTTCACCCATACACGCAGTGTGATATTAACGGAGGAATCGCCCAGGCTTGCAAGCGCAATCAGCGGTTTCGGGTCTTTCAGTATTCGCTCATCGGTTGCTATTATTTCTTCCAATACTTTCTTTGCCCGGTCGTAATCATCACCATAGGCAATTCCGACCGTCAGGTCTACCCTGCGCTGAGATTCGCGGGTATAGTTGACCACCGAACCCGTGGATACCGGCCCGTTGGGAAGCAGTATCACTTTGTTGTCTGGCGTTTTTAATACGGTCGCAAAAATCTGAATCTCATCGACCACGCCCATATGTCCGTTTATTTCCACCAGGTCATTGACCCTGAAAGGCTTGAGCAACAATATCAGCACACCACCGGCAAAGTTTTGCAGCGTGCCAGAG
>WGED01000132.1 GCA_015492915.1 Cyclobacteriaceae bacterium | reverse complement strand
TCGAAAAAACCTGCTAAAACCAGGAAGATGAAAAAGACCGGGGCCTCTACTGTCGTTAAAACCGGTGCCGAGAAAATTCCGCCTGTAAATCCGGGGAAAATATTAAAAAGTATTGACCTAAATGTACGAAAAGCAATAATCCATATCCGCAAGCTGACAAACAAAGAACAACTGATGGAATTCGTTCATGGTGATGAACGGATCACCATAAAACGCGCTGTAATATCACGTCAAAATGCTTTGCAAAAACAAATTGATTGAAGTAAATTTGCAGCCTTTTCTGCGATACTAAACGACAAGACAAGCAGAATCTATTCTATGGCTTTTTAATCAGCCAGACAGACAGCCTGCGGAGTGGGGAATTATTAATTTTTACCAATTGAATACTTTTGTTACTTTTTGGAACAAACTTGTACAAGCCGGTATAAGTGATACAAATACCAGTGAGAATCGTCATATTATCATTACCAACGGTTTGGCGCTGATTATTGCCGCGGTCATGATGCTGGTTTTTATCACATTCCTTATTTATCTTCCCGAACGGGGCCTCAATCTTTCCAGAACGGTGTTGCTGGTGTCGAGCATCAGCATGGGGAATATCATACTGCTCAATGAATTCAAATTTCATAACCTGGCCAAACAGCTTGTTTGCTGGCTCCCACCCACTTACGTACTGTTTTCAATCATCTTTGACAAGATGCTGCAACCGGATGTCATCACACCAAAAGAATTTGTTTATTACCGGTTCTTTGTTATGACCGGTGCCGTGTTTCCGTTTCTTATTTATAACCTGAAAGAATGGCGCTGGATACTGCTCGGTTTGGCGCCCAGCTTTATTGCGACAGTATTCGGCGAACGGATTCATGAATATTTCGGCGTGGGTATGGCGGATTTTCATTTTTATGAACCAGAACAAAATATTTATGATTTGTTGATAGCAATTGCCTATATAAGTTTAACCTGGTTTATCCTGAATCTGAGATATGTCTCGGATAAATTCGAGGAAAGAACAAAAATTCAACAGGAAGAACTACGGGAAAATCTGGAAAAGTTAAATCTGCTAAATCAAAAAATCAGTCAGCAAAACAGAGAGATTCGAAATCAGGCTGAAGATCTGCAACGAAAAAATGATGAATTGTCCAAAGCTCATGAACTCATAGAAGAACAACGTCAGCAACTGGAAGAACGCAACAAAAACCTGTCGAAACAGATCTATGAAACATCGGTCAATATAGACCACGCCAATGAGCAACTGGCTTTGCAGAACAATGAGTTACAACAGTTCTCCTTCACAATTTCCCATAAGCTACGCTCACCGCTGGTTACGCTCAAGGGTTTGCTCAATCTGGTAGATAAGAAAAATTTTGATGTCCAAAACCTGGAATTGTTTAATTATATTCAGAACACACTCCACAAAATGGAGTTTCTCTTTAAAGACCTCAATGAAATCATCTCTCTAAGAAACGACCTTTACCAGCAAAAGGAATTTATCAACCTTGATGAAGAACTGGATAATATCCGAGATCTCTTTTATGAAGATATTTCAAAACTCAACATTGAACTTGATTTTCATACCAACGGCACTTCAACCATTTATACGAACAGACAAAAATTTTCGAGCATCCTTTACAATCTTATTTCCAATGCCATAAAATTCAGATCCGACACCCGCAAACCTGAGATCAAAGTCGGATTTGATGATAATGATAAATATTTCATGATCACGGTAACTGATAACGGACTTGGCATCAACCTCGATAAATTTGGGGACAAGGTATTCGGCTTATTTCAACGCTTCCATCCTCAGATCGACGGCAAAGGCCTCGGCCTTTATCTGGTGCGGACCCAGGCCGAATCTCTCGGTGGATTTGTCAAACTAAACAGCAAACAAGGGGAATTCACTCACGTTGAAGTGTATCTGAAGAAAGAAAAGCCGATGCATGTATGACTTTTCGAACGGTTCAGCACGATGGTAACAGGGGCTTTCATGATAACCATCCAAACAACAATTAGTCAAACCATCCCCTCCTATAAAAATAGATCAGTGAGATCACCCAAATAAAGACAAAGATACCCCAAACACCAAAGTATCCGTATTCCCATGATAATTCAGGCATGTGTTCAAAATTCATTCCGTACACTCCTGCAATAAAAGTGAGGGGGACGAACAGAGCCTGCACGATGGTGAGCACATTAATCTTTTTATTTGATTTCTCCTGTTGAAGCAGCATATACTGTAACCTGATCGCCTCGGCTTTTTCTTCAAGCCTGTTGGCTGCCTTAACGGTCGAATCAAAATCTCTTATCAGCCCGGTGATGCTATCGGAATTCTCGGGCACATATTTGACTCCTGTAACTGCGATGAGTATCTCTACACCGACCATCTGGTCTTCAACGATATCGGAAAGCTGAACGATATTGCTCCTGACCTTGATCACCTCCGAAGCTCTGATTTCATCAGGCTTAACCGTAAGCCGGTTGCCAAGACGGCGTAATTGGTTTCTTGCTTTCATTATGTGATCAACACTCTGAATCAACAGCAAATAAGCCAATGAAAAAAACATATGGTGCTTTATATCCTTTACTTTGGGAGCCATGAATCTGGAATATCGCTTGCCTATATTAGTATCCAACCATTCAGGAAAGATAGTAACAACAAGGGACCCTATCAAAATTATTGTGATGTAATCAGGTGTGAAATGTTCATCATTCCTTGAAACACTGAGATTCAGCGCCACAAATTCTTTTGAAATCAATGGAAGTATGAACTCATGGGGATGTTGAATGTAACCCTTTACATCGGCTATTGATAAAATATCTTCCATCAGCTTTACCACCTCGTTACGATTATTGCTTTTTATGCTTACCCAATCAACCTCCTCCGCCCACTTTTTCGTTTGTATTTTTTTATTAACCGCAATTACATTTAACCCATCAATTTTGTAATACGAGACTTT
>WGED01000131.1 GCA_015492915.1 Cyclobacteriaceae bacterium | reverse complement strand
TCTTTATTTTCATTGATTGAAAGGCAATATGAAACGACCAGCATTTCTTTTGATATATCTGATGGTGCTCACGCTTACGGGGCGGACCCAAAATCTTATCGGCGTGGTGGATTATCTGAAGGTAGATGACCCGGAAGCCTTTATAAAACTCGAAGGGGAATGCTCCAAAATCCATCAGGAAAGACTCAACAGAAATGATATAATCGGATGGGCCGTTTACAAGGTCATGTTCAAAACCCCTGAGGATCCCTATAATTTTATCATCATCGTCTGGTATGACTCTTTTTCCAAACTGGACGACAAAATCCCAGGCGATATCTGCGAAGCTGCTTTTCCCGGCAGGGATGCATCTTACGGTAAAGACTTGCTAAAACGCCACGAGAAGCTCATAAAAAGAATGTCCTCAGGCGTATTTCACAGGCAGATTTCCGCCAGCCGGCCTTTGGACCATACGGGGACTTATTTTGTGATGGATGAAATCAATGTAAAACCCGGCGCAAGCGATGAATACCTGAAATTGCTGGAGGATATTTACAAACCTGTATATGAGGAGGTCATCCACCGGGGGAGACAAACCTCCTGGAGCCTGTGGGCCAAATGGACGGGAAATATGAAGGATTTTCAATACGTTTCTTCCAAAGGATTTGAAAACCTTGACCAGGCTAATGAAATGATGGAGGATACCGGGTTTTTCAAATCCGTGCACCCCGACCTGGATATCGAATCACTGAATAAAAAAATCGGATCGATCAGCACAAAAGTGAATTCGGAAATCTGGAAACTCGAATACAAAGTGATTCGCCGGGTGCAATCACCCTATGAGAAATGAATGATTTTCAGTCGCTTACAAACGTGCCGGGCTTCTATTTCTTATCCTTTCCTTCTATCTTTTCCAGTCTTTTGAGGAGCTTTTCCATCTGATCTTCAAGGACCATGAGCCGCTCAGGCACGCGGGCTGGCGCATCAACCCTGTCAGAATAATACCCTACCACTTCCCATGCCTCAAGGATCGCCCCCGTTTTTATTTCCATGTTTTTCCAGGCGGGGTTATCCGGTATGAGAATCAGGGCATTTTTTTCCTGTTTTGTCCTTCTGATGATAATCTTTTCCTGTGTGACAATGATGTAAATCTTACCGTCCTCAAAATTGAACGGGCTGTCCATTTTGCGCCCCAGCACCATGTCACCCACATTGAGACCGTGAAAATGATCGTGCATATCGCCGGCAGTCATCTCAAAGGCGCGGTGATTTTTATCATGGTGGTTCGGAATCAGAATTTTAGGCAGCCCGGCAATAAAATCGCGATTGTTGATATGCACGATATACTCGACCTGTTTGGCGGCAGGCACGAATACCGATTTGATCATCTGAGAGTACATGGCTGCCTTCTTTCCATCATCATGCCGGCCGGAGGCGCCTCCCTCTACATGAATATTAAAATTGTATAAATCATTGATGGTAAGTTCTTTGGTGAGCAGCGAATCGACAGATATGCCAAAATGATTAGCTATCTGGATCACGGTATCCAATTTTGGCTCGGCTCTGCCTTCTTCATAGGCGCCCACACTGGGTCGGGCAAGATCAAAAAGCTCGGCAAATGCCGCCTGGCTTAATTTTTTTACCGTTCTTATTTTTCTGATATTTTTCCCTATGTATGACATTTTTTATTAAATTGCTAACCTTTTGAGCAATTCCACCGTTATTAGAATTAAAGTTACAAAACTTTTGGGCAAATAAGAAAAATTATCTCTGTGAAATTATTAATGCCAAACAAACATGAATCCGTAATTAATTTTTAAATTTAAAATCCAATACAATGAAAAAAAGACCAATCAATTAAAAACAGAAGCCACTATGAAAAGCCACTTTGAAAAAGTAAGAAACTATTTGCTCGATCTCGATTTCAATATTGTAAGTGAAGATGAAGACGAGGGGGTGTTTTGGGTGGAAAAAGAAGAAGACGGCATTAAAAACCTCGTGATCGGCTGCCTGGACCCGATACTTGTCATGGAGCAGTTTTTATTCGAAATCAAAAATGAATCGATCGAAGTGTATAAGAACCTGTTAATCAAAAACAGGGATATCATCCACGGTGCATTTGTGCTGGATGAGAGCGGCAGGAAGGTGATTTTCCGCGACACACTGCAACTGGAAAATCTCGACCTGAACGAACTGGAGGGTTCGCTCAACTCACTGAGTTTGCTGTTGAGCGAATACTATGACGAATTAATCAAATTTTCGAAAAGTTAAAAAAACAACAATAAAATGGGAGTATTTAGCAGATTATTTAAAATAGGACAATCGGAAGCCCACAATATCGTGGACAAGCTGGAAGACCCGATCAAACTGACTGAGCAAGGGATACGTGATCTCAAGAAAGACCTCGATTCAAGCCTGAAAGCCCTCGCTGAGGTAAAGGCGATGTATATCAAAGCAAAAAAAGAAGCGGCAGATGCCAGAAACAGGGCCAAGAGCTATGAGAGTAAAGCTGTTTTGCTTGTCACCAAAGCCGAGAAGGGCCAGATAGACGCCGCCGAAGCGGACAGGCTGGCTACTGAAGCGCTGAGTAAAAAGCAGGAGGCCGAAGATCAGGCCAAATCGGCAGAAAACAATGCAAACCAGATAGAAGGCAACATTCAGCAACTGGAGCAGAATGTAAAAAAGTTGCGCTCTAAAATCAGCCATTATGAAAATGAGCTGAAAACACTGAAAGCGCGGGCCAAGGTGAGCCAGGCCACCGTAAAACTAAATAAGCAAATGGCACAGATCGACAGCTCCGGCACCATATCAATGCTGGAAAAAATGAAAGAGAAAGTCAATGAAAATGAGGCGCTGGCCGAAGCCTATGCTGACGTGGCCAATGAAAACAAAAGCCTCGATGAGGAGATCGACGAGGCCATCGGCAGCAGCTCCGCCGAAGCATCTGACGCCCTGGCTGCACTGAAAGCTAAACTTAAGGCCAAAGATCAGGGTAACGAAGGAGAATAATTTTCAATTTAAAATCATATTGCCATCGGATTTCTGATCAAAATAATTTTGCTCGTCCTGATCATCTGGACAGCATGGCAACTCATCAAAGGCTTTACCCGCAAACCGGAGAACGGCAGGCGGGGAGGGCCTTTGAATCCTTATGGCAGCAGACATCACAAAAACAAAAAAGAAAAGCATATGGGCCTGTTCGACAGATTCAAAAAAGAAAAAGCGCCTGATTATGACCCCAGCAACATGCAGGTCAAAGACCTCCGCGTCGGATTTATGTTTGATTACGACCTGAAGACGTGGGTGATCAAAGAGGAGTACGAATATGACTGGGGCGATAACTACTTCACGAGGGAGTACAAAGTGGAGGCCTCCGATGATGTGGCTTATCTTCACATTGATACAAATGATGAAAATTTCATGACTTTCAGCCGGAAGATAATGGTGAGGGCCCTCGGAGAGGATATCCCCGAGCAGATCATCGAAAACAAACGACCACCGAAAAAGATTGAATTTGAGGGCATAACCTATTATCTTGACAAAGAAAGCCCCGGCTATTTTTCCGACGACCCCGAAGATGATGACAGTTGGGTGGAATTGATCTCGTGGGATTATTACGACAGCGAAGGCAAGCTGACCGTTTGTATAGAACAATGGGGCGATCGCGATTTCGAAGCATCCAGTGGTAAAGTGGTGAAAGAGTATGAGATAACGAATATTTTACCGGCAACAGTCTAACTGCACGACCATGAGACAAATAATACTGTTCCTGTTTTTCATTTTTCTGATTTACACCTGCAGCCGCACCTGTGAGAGTGACTACAGCACACCAGTCAAAAGTCCTGTAGATGACCTGATCAAGGAGATGACTCATGTCCCTACATTTTCGATCATATTGTACGATATGAACACCGAGGGCACCTTTTTCAAGGAATTTTACCATCAGTACAGGATCATTTACGAAGATGAAAACGGCGACGTGCAGGAAAAAATCACCGAGTGGTATCCTGTAAGCAAAGATTTTTTCGAAGCCAATATCAACAACATGGGCATGGAAATCGCTGCCAAAGGGCCTGACGGCAAGGTAACCAAAACGGTAGGCCCGCCGGGCTATGGCGCCTATGTAGGCAATGAGAAATACGGCCGGTGGGTACAACGCGACGGGGGTTCGTTCTGGGAATTTTACGGCAAATTTGCGCTTATGAATTCCCTGTTCAATATGATGGCATTCCCCGCCAGGAGGGCATATTGGAATGATTACAGGGGAAGCTATTATGGTACCGGCCGCAGCTACTACGGACCCAGAACTTCAGGTGGAGCACACATGTACGGCACCGGCAGTAAGTATGCAAGCACGACTAATAAATCCTCGAGATGGGCAAATAATCCGGCTAATAACAGTTTTAAGCAACGCGTGCAAAGCAGCACCTCGCGTAGCTCGAGGTCCGGATCACGGTACAGCAATTTCTCGAGGTCGCGCTCGGGAGGATATGGAAAATAGGCGATTTTTCATGCAGGATCAGGCCCGGGGTCAATGAAGAGCGAAGAGAAAATGACCTGAAATTCATGAAAAAACAGCCGTTTTCAGTATTTATTTTTCGGTAGTGAATGAGACAGAGGCATAACCCGAATATTTCGGGAGATAATTAATGATAGGCTTAAGGCAATGATGGACAAAGAATTGATTTTTCTCTTTGGGTTTTTTCGACCCGGGATCCGGGCTATGAGAAAAATGCGATTTATCGTAAATGCCCGACAACCCATTCTTTGCTTCATAAGTCATAAGCTTTATATGAATAATACGAGATAATATCAAGGCAATAAATATCATCTGACTATGAACTGGACCTATATCGATACCACGCTGACTACAATCGTCTATCTCGCCAGCAGTTTTCTGTTGTTTTTTATCGGAAAATTTATTTATCAGCTTTTCCACAGAAGGTATAAGGTGCAGTATGAGCTGGTCGAAAAAGACAACCTCGCCTTTGCCGTGGCACATACGGGGCATTTCATCGGCCTGGTGCTGGCGATAGGCGGCATCATGATGGGTGAATCGGAAGGTATCTGGATCGATCTGATGTACATAGGCATATATGGATTTTTAGCCATTTTACTTCTCAATCTCTCCATCATCATCAACGACAAGATCATCCTGCGCAAATTTAGTGTGGCCAAGGAGATCATCGAAGACAAAAACGTGGGCGCCGGTGTGATGGAAGCAGCCAGCTCCATTGCCACGGGACTTATCATCATGGGTTCGATCTACGGAGAAGGCGACATCATCACGGCACTGGTGTATTGGGTGATCGGACAGTTGCTGCTTATCCTGACAGCCTTCGTATATAACTGGATCACACCCTTCGATATTCACGAGCACATCGAAAAGGACAATGTAGCGGTGGGTATCGGTATGGCAGGCGCCATCATCGCCCTTGGCAATCTGATCCGGCACGGCCTTATGGGAGATTTTGTGAGCTGGTACGACACCGCCCAGTCGGTAGCCATCGATACCGGCATCGGTTTGGTATTTCTGCCTGTCGCACGCCTGATCGCCGACAAAATATTGCTTCCCGGGCGCAACCTCACCGATGAGCTCGTCAATCAGGAGAAACCCAATGTGGGAGCCGGCATCATCGAGGCGTTTGCCTACATCGGCGGCTCAGTGCTGATATGCTGGAGCCTGTAGTGTTTTATTAATGAAATCTCATTTATCTTTATATCCCGGGGCCGCAAAGTTCCGGGTTTTTTAATAACCGGAATATTTCGGGAGATAATTATTGATACGCTTTAAAACAATGATGGACAAAGAATTGATTTTACTACGTGAATTTTCATGACCCCCGAATTCGGGCTATGAAAAAATTATGATTTTTATCGTAAATGTCGGACGATCAATTCTTTGTTTCCTTAATTGAAGGATTTATGTGAGTAATACAGGTTAAAATTCATTGAGACTCCGATCTAACATACTGAAACTCTGTCTTTTCGCTACCGGCCTGTCGGGCATTGTGGCGGAATATGTGCTATCAACGCTGGCCACATATTTTCTCGGAAACTCAGTACTGCAATGGACCATGATCGTTTCCATCATGCTGTTTTCCATGGGACTGGGTGCTCGCATTACCAAGATGATCGAAAAGAATCTGCTGGAAAAATTTATCTGGATCGAAATGGGGCTTTCGATCCTCGCCTCTTTCGTGTCGCTTATCACTTATACTGTAGCAACATACACCATTTATACCGGCGCGGCCATCTATTCGCTCAGCATCATCATCGGATTGCTCATCGGCATGGAGATACCGCTTGTCATCCGCATCAACGATGAGTTTGAAGCGCTCAAGGTCAACGTGTCGTCCATGATGGAAAACGATTATTACGGCAGCCTCCTCGGCGGGGTATTTTTTGCGTTTGTGGGGTTACCGTTTTTAGGGCTTACTTACACCCCTTTCATACTGGGATTTATCAATTATTCCGTCGCCATCATCCTGCTTTCCGTATTGTGGAAAGACATGGAACACACACTGCGCCAGCGGCTGGCCACGGCCAATGTGGTGGTTTTCGTGATACTTATCGGCGGGATGCTCAGTGCAGACTCAGTCATTGCCCATGGCGAGGAAATGCGTTATAAGGACAAGGTGATTTTCTCGAAACAAACCAAATACCAGAAGATCGTGATCACCCAGGCCGGCAGTGACTACTGGCTATACATCAACGGTAACCAACAGCTCAGCACGGTGGATGAAGTGATGTACCATGAGCCTCTCGTTCATCCTATCATGAAATTACACCCAAATCCCATAGATGTGCTCATACTGGGTGGCGGCGACGGCTGCGCAGCGAGAGAGGTACTGAAATATGAAACGGTAAAAAACATAACACTTGTCGATCTGGATCCGGAGATGACCAGACTCGCCCTGGAGCACCCTGTGATGTCTGAGATCAACAGCCATGCACTTGAAAACGAGAAGGTGCATGTCATCAACCAGGACGGGTTTACTTTCCTTGAAAAAGGAATGCATTATTATGATATCATCATCGTTGATCTGCCCGATCCTAAGAGTGTGGAGCTGGGCAGACTATACTCCTATGAGTTTTATAAACTTTGCCACAAAGCCCTGCGCCCCAACGGACTGATGGTGACGCAGGCGGGCAGTCCGTATTTTGCCGCGAGAGCATTCAAGTGTATCAACCGCACCATACAGAAAGCAGGATTTTCCACCGTTCCGATACATAACCAGGTGGTTACGCTTGGCGAATGGGGCTGGGTGCTCGGCGCCAAAAGCCTTCCGGATGCAACATTTAAACAGGCCCTCAGATCATTGGATTTTGATGGTGTTCCCACAAAATGGATCAACAGGGAGGCCATGACCCTTATGACTTCTTTCGGGAAATATTTTATGCTCGATCCATCAGAAGAAATCGAGGTCAACACCATCCACAATCCTGTGCTGTTTCAGTATTACCTCAATGGTGAATGGGATTTGTATTGATTTGAAAATGTTGATCCGGGAATCAGGATATGTCCGACCAACGCGCTCATGAATTTTATCCATGAAAAAATAGCCGTTTTCCCATGAAATGCAATACCCCTATTTGATATACCCCTTCCTTTTCAGGATCGTCTCCATGAATTTTCGTTCATTATCGGACTTGAAAATTTTATAAGGCAGATAGATCAACTGCACTTTTGAGAGCCAGAGCACAAAACCCGATTTTACTTTCCGGGCTCTTTTGATCTGATCCCATTTGATGGGCATTCCCTGGCGGGGGTTGATTTTCATCATGATCTGCTGGCTGGTGATTTCGTAATTCATTCGATCAAAAAGTATTTTGCCCTGATCGAGCTGGGTAATACCTGCAAACTGAATGATCCAGAACAAAATATAAAGTGCATAAGCAATCAGCGCTCCTGTGATCCACCAGTGTGAAGGAATGATGAAATAGCCACACATGATGGCAATAGCGATAAGCGCCGCCCACCATTGCTGCCGTAAAACACCGGCCAGGGCCAGTTTGATGTATTTTCCGGTTTCGAGTTTATATTTTTTAGTCTTTACTATCATCGTGTTTTATGTTTTCAGGGGCGCAAATTTATAAAATTATTTGTCAATCTCAGCTTTCAGGCTCATATCCAGACTCTTTACAGAATGAGTCAGGGCCCCAACCGAGATAAAATCCACCCCTGTCTCAGCGACTTTCCTGATAGTGTCCTCCGTGATACCCCCCGATGCTTCGGTTTTAATTGTACCATCAATCATCCTGACCGCTTTTTTCATGGTTTCAATGTCCATATTGTCGAGCATGATGACGTCTGCACCACCTGCATCGAGCACCTCATTTACCTCATCAAGATTGCGGGTTTCGATCTCGACCTTTAGTTTTTTCCCTGTATGCGCAAGGTAATCCCGTACAGATTTCAGTGCAAGTGTGATGCCTCCGGAAAAATCAATATGGTTATCCTTGAGCATAATCATGTCGTAAAGGGCGAAACGGTGGTTTGTGCCTCCGCCAAGTACGACGGCCCATTTTTCAAGCGGTCTCAGCACCGGAGTGGTCTTGCGCGTATCGAGGATCGTAGCTCCCGTTCCGGCGATAAGTTCCACAAGGTGATTGGTGTACGTGGCTATACCGCTCATTCTCTGCATGATATTGAGTGTCAGCCTTTCGGCAGCGAGAATTGAGCGCACGGGTCCTTTCAGTTCAAAAGCAACATCTCCTTTTTTTACGGGTTCTCCGTCATTTTTATAAAAAAGGGGTACGAGGTGAGGATCTATCTTATGAAATATCTCCCTGGCCACTTCCACTCCTGCCAGAATGCCGTCTTCCTTGATCTGTAGGGAAGCACTGCCCTGTAAAAATTCAGGAATGGTTGAAAGGGAAGAATGATCACCATCGCCGATGTCCTCAGCTATGGCCTGTTCGATAAAGCAATCGAGATAAGCGGTTGTAACATAATCTGGTTTCACGCCGCAAAAATAGGAAAAGCGCTCTAATTATGGGATGAAAAAGCATTTAATATGCCGGGCAAACGCATTTAAAATTAAAGAGAAAATACCAAACATCAAGAAAACTCAGCGTTGATGGATATAAACCATAAAACATGCCGTGAATGCGCGAATAAGGCATAGGCGGTATTAGCGGGCATTCTCTTTAGAAAAGTTTGATGCCAAAAAAAGAAAAATTTCTCAAACTTAAATACGTTTGCCCTGATTTAATATGACCCGGAACTCATTCTCTGCTGAAATCAATGGAATCAACGAGGTATTTATCCTGAAATTTTTTGATCAGTATCCATACCCTGTACGATCCGTCCTCGAAGGTGTACTTGCCGATCACATACGTGAGCCCCTGTTTGGATGACCCCTGGTGAATAAACTGAAAGTCTGTCGGAGGATACTTTTTAAAAAACTCTTTCAATACCAACTCGGCCTGTGCGCGGCTGTAATTTGATTTTTCTCCCTCAAAGTTCAGTTCGACCATGTTGTTGAAATTCCTGACCAGTTCTTTAGAGCTGCCCGTTTTGAGAGCTGTCCTGAGGTTGTTGATGATTTCCTGCTGTGCCTTTGTCTGAAACGAGACGCTGAGGGAAGCCAGCAGAATAATAATAAATGAATACCTGTACAATTTTTTCATCTCCACATTTCAAAATATCAAAAAGATAACGCTATATC
>WGED01000130.1 GCA_015492915.1 Cyclobacteriaceae bacterium | reverse complement strand
TCTCAAAAGCGCCGAACTGGGTTACAACATCATCGGTTCGGATGTGGCGGGCTTTTCGGGCGGGCAGGACATCCCGCCGAGGCTTTACATCCGCTGGGCACAGTTCTCTGCTTTCTGCGGTTTGTTCATGAACGGCGGCCACGGCGACCGCAGGCTGTGGAAGCGCACCGAAGAAGAGCTGAGAATAATTCGCGAATATTCATGGCTGCACACCGAGATGGTGCCGTATATGTATCATTATGTGGTGACCGCCCATCACGGAGACCGCAGGCTCATGACGCCCGTGGGGGGCAAATATCACTACATGTTCGGTGATTATCTGCTCATCGCACCCATTTATAAAGATGACCTGAAAAACGAGATCACCTTGCCGGAAGGCAAATGGCGTTACTGGTTCGATGACACAAAGATCATTGAAGGCCCTGAAACCTTTACGATGGAATTTCCGCTTGAAAAATACCCCGTTTTCATCAAGGAAGGCGCCATCATCCCCATGGATATCCGGCGGTCGTACACGGGCATCGGCACGGAGGACGACGAAGGCCGGCTGACATTGCTCATTTACCCTGACAAAACAGGGAACAGCTTTGAAGTTTACAGGGAAAACGATGAGAGCACCGTCATAAAATATTCATGGGAAAATGGCGATTTTTCCATAGGAATTTCAGGCAAGGGGGTGCCGCACATCCTGCGCGTATTGCTGGAGAATGAACCTTCAAAAGTATTGCTCGATGATCGTGAACTCGTTAAAGGCCAGGATTATAGCTATGACAATTCGACCAAAAAACTAGTGATCAGGACACGGGAATATGTGGAGGGGAATTATAAAATATTTATGTGAATCCGGGGTAAGGGAAAGCGGATGATTTTGTAAAAAAACAGCCCCATCGGGGCTGAATGTTAAAGCCTGGGGTGTGAGCCCCGGGAAATGGAAAAGTAGTTAAAAATGTTTTGGCATGGATTTTTTCTGCCGGCAGGATGTGCGGGGACATTGGCAAAAATCATGACAAAACCATAATTGTGATATTCCAAAAATCATAAAAACAATAAACATATGATTCTGCAAACATTTTTTATGAAACGATATCCGGTGATAATATCGATAATCTTTTCATCCACCATCCTTTTCGCCCAGAAACCTTTGAAAGGCAACGCCGGCGAGATCATCCTCACCCCACCGCTGGAGATGGGCTACACGCTCGGCGGCTACGGCGACAGGATGAACAAGCCCGCCGAGGGCATCCACGATGATATCCGCGCCAAGGCGCTGGTGCTGAGCGACGGCGAAAAGAAATTTGCCATCGTGACCATGGACATCCTCGGGCTTCCGCCCAATGTGAAACCTGCCGTCGTGAAAAAGCTGGCAGACAAAGGCTGGCGCATGGAAAATATGCTGTTTTTGCCCAGCCACGCCCACACGAGCCTTGAGATGATGGCGCTCAATGACAGGAATATTTTCAATATCCCCAACATTGGCATCTTTCAGCCCGAACTCCTTGATTTCGTGATAAATAAGCTGACCGAACTCATAGAGGCCACAGACCGCGACCTGAAACCTGTAAAGGCGGGTACTGGACAAGTGACGCTAAAGGACATAAACCACAACCGTCGTGATGATAAGTTCGTCGACAGGGAGCTGACGGTCACCCGGATCGATCATGCGGACGGCAGGCCGATGGCCGTGCTGGTCAACTGGACAGCGCACCCCACCATCATGGGCGCCGAGGATATGTGGGTGTCGGCAGGCTGGCCCGGCTATATGCAGCGCGACCTCGCGGCGTGGATCGGCGACGGCGCCATCGTGATGTACTACAACGGCGCGGAGGGCGATCAGTCCGTCAATTTTCTCGGCGGAGAGAGCCATTACGAAAGAGCGGAAAACTATGGCCGTACCATTGCCATACAGGCAAAAAAAGTCTATGAGAATATCAACACCATCTCTGACCCGATCTTCGCCTGGACATATTCAACCATCGAGCTTCCACCCCGTCAGCCACATCCCACATTTATGGAGACAGGGGGCACGGAATACGGTCTCGATGAACAAAAAATAAAAATGTTTCTCGAACAAGTGCTCCCCGCCACCACACATACCATCGCATTCAGATTGGATTATCTTATTATTGTCGGGGCGCCGGGCGAGATGATCGCCGAGCTTGGTTTGGATATCAAAACCGGATTGAAAAAGGAAGGGATTCAATATCCTGTCATCGGAGGTCTGGCGGATGAATGGGTCAGTTATATCCTTACGGAAAAGGAATATCACGAGGGCGGTTATGAGACGAGCGTAAGCTTTTACGGCCCTGCCCTTGGAAAGACCGTTAAAAATCCCATGCTTAAAAATACCCTAAAACTCATAGAATGATACTGAAAATCCTGAAATATTTTGCACTGGCCATTGCCGCGATACTCGTTGTGTCGGGCCTGTTGATCGGTGGTTTTTGGCTGAAATACCGCAGTGTCGCAGACAAATTGCCGAAGTCGGTGCCCGAATCCATTGCCAATGCCTTTCCCCTGACAGCAAAGGTAAACCCCTTCATCGGTACAGGCGGCATCCCCTGGACCTGCGCCTATAATTTCCCCGGGGCTTCGGTCCCGCTGGGCACAGTGCGTCTGAGCCCTGAGACCATCTCACTGCTCGGCTACAAGGCGCTCAACACCTCAGGCTATTTCTATGGCGACGAAGAGATCATTGGATTTTCGCACACGCGACTGGTGGGTACCGGCGCCACCGACGGCGGCCATTTCCTCGTCATGCCATTGACGGAAGACCGCCCGGAAAAGATCGATCCCTACGACCTCAGCCTTAAATACTCTCACGAAGATGAGATCGCCTATCCGGGTTATTACGCAGTCGAATTTCCCCGAAAAGGCATTAAGGCGGAGCTCACTGCCACAAAAAGAGTTGGCCTGCACCGCTATTCTTTTCCCCATGAGAAAAAGGCCATTTTGGTGCTCAATGTTACCAATGCACTCGACGACAGACGCAGCACAGAGGGGTTCGTCGATATCGATGCGGAAAAAGGAGAAATAACAGGTCATGTGCGCACTTTCGGTACCTTTGGCAGCAGGATCGGCGGGCTGAAAATCTACTTTGCCGCCAAGGTCTCCCATCCCCTTGAGCAATACGGTATATGGAAAAACGGCCATTTTTCCATGGGCGAAAGCACCGCCACAGGCGACAGCCTGCAGGCTTTACTCATTTTCAGCCCTTCCGGTGAACCGGTTGAGCTGAAACTGGCTGTTTCTCATGTGAGCATTGAAAATGCAAGAGAAAATCTGGGGGCCGAAGCATCCGGAAAAAATTTCGAGGAGGTTGTGAAAGAGGCACTTGAAGATTGGGAAAAAAGACTGAGTTTGGTGCAGGTGACGGGCGGCACGGATGACCGCATCACCAATTTATACACGGCCCTTTACCGATGTTATCAGATGCCTACCCTTTTTGAAGATGTCAACGGCGAGTACGTTGGTTTCGATAAAAAAGTGCACAAGGCAGACAGCTTTATCTATTACACCGACATGTCGATCTGGGACACTTTTCGCTCCACCCATCCGCTCTACACATTGCTGACCCCTGACGATCAGCGCGATATGATCCTCTCCCTCACCATGATGGCGCGTCAGGGCGGCTGGTTCCCGCGGTGGCCCTCAGGCTACGGCTACACCAACTCCATGCTCGGCTCTGCAACTGATATCGTGATCTCAGAGGCCTATCAGAAGGGTATCCGCGGATTTGATATCAATTTTGCTTATGAAGTCATGAAAAAAATGGCGCTCGCTTCTACTCCCAAAGGTGCTCCTGCCTCAGGCCGCGAAGGGTGTGACGATTGCCTGAAATATAAATATTGCCCCGCCGATCTGATGAAAGAAGCCGTGTCGAGGACTATCGAATTCTCCTGGTCCGATCATGCCATCAGCCTGTTGGCTACAGAGTTGGGCTACGAAGAAGATGCTGAATTATTCCGGAATCATTCAAAATATTATAAAAACACCTGGAACCCTGAAACACGCTATTTCCATCCCCGCAATGCGGACGGAACCTTCGTCGAAGGGTTTGACCCGCTGCTGCTCACCTATCTCGGCGGCGATGATTCCTTTACGAATGATTATGTGGAGGGCAGCGCCCTGCAGTGGCGCTACGCACCGTTTTTTGATGCGGAAGGGCTTGTGGAACTCGTGGGAGGAAAGGAAATATTTGCCAAAGAGCTGAATGACGGCTTTTTCGCAAAAACGGATCCCACGATTGGGAAATGGAATCCCGGCCCCTATTACTGGCATGGGAACGAGCCCGATTTTCATGCGGCCTATCTGTTCAATGCTGCCGGCAGGCCAGACCTGACACAGAAATGGGTGCGCTGGATCATCGACAACAAATACAAAAACACCTACTACGGCCTCGACGGCAATGACGATGCGGGCACCCTCTCGGCATGGTACGTTTTCAGTGCGCTGGGTTTTTATCCGGTGGCGGGCACGACGGTCTATCAGCTCGGAGCGCCGCTTTTTGAAAAGGCAGTGGTGAATATGTTTGACACAACGCTGACAATCATTGCAGAAAACTATGCCCCTGATCATATGTATGTCAAAAATATCTGGCTGAACGACAAACCACTCGACAGATCATGGATCAATCATGATGAAATTAAAAACGGAGGTGTTTTGCGATTTGAAATGAGCAGGGAACCATGATATTTTCATTATTTTTTACACATCTGACTGGTGGCAGCATCTTCAACGACCACCTGTTGACGTGGAATTGTTATATTGAATTCCCTGTTGGTCATTGTGTCCGCTACGACAACCTTATTGGCCTGGGATTATTTAAAAAATACAAAAACACAAACCCATGAAAAAACAGCATATTTTTATACTGCTTATTTCTGTACTGATCTGGCAGGGATGCAATTCCAACAATAACGCCTCTGACGGCCCCGAACCGCCGTCCGGCTACATGAATGAAACTTTTATTAAGATTGCTATCGGTCTTGGCTGGCTCGACCTGATCGATCTGGAACCTGAGGTACCGGCAGATATTGAGGCCTTCAAAGACATCGAGTACAAAAAAGTAAATGACGTATCATTACAACTCGATATTTACAGAAGAAAAGAGCTGCCAACGCCTGCCCCTACGATCATTTTTATTCACGGTGGGGCCTGGCGCACCGGTAAAAGACAGGATTATCTGCCTTATCTGATCGATTACGCCGAAAAGGGATATATCGCAGTGACAGTATCATACCGCCTGCAGCAGGTGGCAAAATTCCCTGCCGCAGTCGGCGACGTGATTTGTGCCATAAAATGGATCAAATCTCATGCAGGTGAATATGGTATTGACCCTACAAGGATCGCATTGCTGGGAGCATCGGCCGGAGGACACCTGTCATTGATGGCAGGATATGCAGGTGATGAACCTATGTTCAATGATGAACCATGCCCGTCAGACAGTTCGGCAAAAGTAAAAGCTGTGATTAACTTTTATGGTCCTGTCGATCTTACAACGCCCTATGCCAGAGGCAGAAATGAAGTAAAGGATTTTCTCGGCGGTACGTATGATGAGTATTTCGAATTATATCATCTGGCGTCACCCATTACCTATGTTTCAAAAGAAAGTCCTCCTACCTTGACCTTCCACGGCACCATCGATTCGCTGGTGCCCGTCAGTCAGGCCGATTCTCTCGATACGATGCTCAAAAGAATGGGCGTTCCTCATGAGTATTACAGACTGAAGGGATGGCCGCATGCCATGGATCTGGCAGTTGAGGTGAATGAATACTGTCAGTATCACATTGATAAATTCCTGAAAAAATATCTCTGATCTTTAGGAAAGGATAAACCCAAAATTCTCACCAGGATTTCGTAATGATAGGTTAAACCCTAACCTTTCTAAAAATACGTAATATTTTCCATTAAAATACTTGTATTTGTTTGCGTATGTCAATTTTTTTTGTGTTGTTTGGTTATTACGTATATACGTAATTATATTTTATTGTTAATCATAAACTCACAGGCTATGGCAACACATCCGGAATGGGCAACTAAACACAAAAGGAAAGGGGCGGAACTCAGGCTAATTGGAGGAAGGTATTACTTATATGAAGTGACCAGTAAATGGGACCCGGTAAAGAAACGTCCCAAAAAGATTACAGGAAAGTTACTGGGCAGGATAACCAAAGAGGAGGGTTTTATCGAATCGGAAAAAGCCAGGTTACGCAAACAGTCCTTATCCTTATCCAAGCTTACTGTTAAGGAATATGGCATCACTTCTTTTATCTTTAGCCAACTGGGCGAATATGAGAATTTATTGAAAAAGCATTTCCCCGATCACTACAAACAAATACTTGTTCTCTCATATGGGCGTCTGGCATACCATAGCCCGATGAAGAACATGGAATTCCATTATCATCATAGTTTTATGTCTGAGCGATACAAAAGGCTTAAACTCTCGCCAAAGCACCTTAGTGTATTTTTACGTGAATTTGGGACACAACGCGAGCAAATCGTGGCTTTTTTCAAAGAGTTCAAAACAGAAAAGGACAATATCTTATTTGACGGCACGGATTTGCTGAGCAAATCAAAGCTAATGGGGATTACACAGTATTCCAAGAGCAAAAAAGGGAGTTATGATTTTCTGACCAATTTAATGTTTGCTTTCTCGGTTGATTTGCAATTACCGGTATATTACAGGTTGCTTCCCGGGAACATTAAAGACATCAAAGCATTCAAGTTGTGCCTTGAAGAACTAAACGTAAAAGATGCGGCTGTAATTGCAGACAAAGGGTTTTATTCCCAAAAGAACATAGAAGGCTTACTTGCCGGCCAGCTAAAGTTTATCATTCCATTAAAGCGGAACAGCTCTTTGATAAATTACCAAAAGATAGCGGATTCTGACAAGAAATCATTTGACGGGTTTTTCATTTTTCACAAAAAGGTCATATGGTATTATACTTATCCTGTCGATGGCTTAAAAATGAATATTTACCTGGACGAACAATTAAAGACAGAAGAGAGCAAAGATTATTTGAACAGGGTCAAGCGTTTGCCCGACAAATACAGCATGGAAGATTTCTACCATAAACAATACCAGTTTGGCACCATTGCCATGTTGCACAATACCGATAAAGACCCGGAAAGGGTTTATGTGAATTACAAAAGCCGTATGCAGATAGAAAAGATGATTGATGTATTCAAGAATATCCTGGAAGCAGACAGCAGCTACATGCAAAACGAACAGGCTCTGGAAACCTGGATGTTTATCAATCACATTGCTCTGCACTGGTATTACAGAATTTACCAACTGCTTGCTAAGTTTGACCTTACTAAAAAATTCTCACCAAGGGATTTTATCCTGTTCTTAAAAGAAGTCCGAAAAATAAAGGCCAATAATGTATGGATGAATGCCGAAATCACCAATAAAACACAGAAACTTCTTGACAAACTAAATATTCCTATTACGTAAAAATGGAAAAGTTAGGGTTCAATCATACAACGGGCGGTGAGTTCACACCCGATGAATCGGTCATGCTGAATTCCACTTTAACAGACGTAAACGGAGTTCCAAGGGTGACTGCTGCGATGAAGGGATTGAAAGTACAGGCAGGGGACACGGTAAATATGGAAGTGTGGGCAAAGTATATAAATCCGGGCAGC
>WGED01000129.1 GCA_015492915.1 Cyclobacteriaceae bacterium | reverse complement strand
ATGGGGCTGGTATTCAATATGATCCGTAATGGATATGGCGTCCAGCCCGTCTTTAACGGCTTCCTGAACGCGGATATTGGGCCACACGCTGCCGTCGGAAAAAACGGTGTGCTGGTGGAAATCGCACTTCAGGGTATGATAGCCGGGAATATCCGGAAACTCAACCTTCCTGTCATGGTGATGTTGGGCTGCCACCGGCAGGGTGACGATGGATAAAAGAAAAATCAAAACCTTTTTCATGGTACATTTTATTTAATCCGAATTAATGTCGGGTCAGTATATGAAAAATAACCCATTTTGCAAGCCGAAACCGTTGGCATTTTCCATTGCGAATCATGGAAACGGATTCATAATGTTTCTTTCAGCCAGCGGAAAAACTCTTTTTGCCATACGATGCCATTCTGTGCCTGCAGCACCCAGTGGTTTTCCTCCGGAAAGTACAACAGCCTGCTCTTGATGCCTTTGAGCTGTGCCGCCTGAAACGCCTCAAAAGCCTGCGTATCGGGCACGCGGTAATCCCGGCCACCATGAATTATCAGGATAGGCGTGTCCCAATTGTTCACGTAATTGATGGGATTGAACTCATTGTATGTCCTCATCGCCGCTTTATTGTCCTTTTCCCAATAAGCGCCGCCGTTGTCCCAGTTGGGGAAGAAAAGCTCTTCCGTAGAACCGTACATGCTCACCATATTGAATATGCCGTCATGCGCTATGAAGGTCTTGAACCGCTTATCGTGGTTGCCTGCAAGGAAAAATACCGAGTACCCGCCGAAACTTGCCCCGATGGCGCCGAGCCTGTCCTTATCCACAAAAGGCTCTTTTGCCATGGCATCGATCGCCGAAAGATAATCGCGCATCGGCTGTCCGCCGTAGTCTTTGCTGATCTCCTCGTTCCACTTTACGCCGTGACCCGGCATGCCACGCCTGTTGGGCGCCACGATGATGTACCCGTTGGCGGCCATGATCTGGAAATTCCACCGGAAAGAATAGAATTGCGATAACGCCGACTGCGGCCCGCCCTGGCAATAGAGCAATGTGGGATATTTCTTTGCCGGGTCGAAATCCGGTGGATAAATCACCCAGACGAGCATCTGCTTACCGTCGGTCGTTTTTACATAGCGCCGCTCTATCTTGCTGAGTTTGATGGAATTGTAATAATTGTCATTGACATGGGAAAGCTGCTGCATGGTACCCGTACCCAAATCCACCGTGTATAATTCCGCCGCATGGTTCATGTCGGTACGCAACACAACCATTTTGTTGCCCGCTAATCCCACAAGGCTTCTGACATCGAAATCCCCTTTGGTGATCTGTTTTACTTTCGGGCGTTTTTTGCTTTTCCCGGGGTAGTCCACCTCAAAGAGCTGGACGGTGCCATCAACCGGGGCATTGAAATACAAACCCAAACCGTCCTTTTTCCATAGAAATGAATTGACCGTGCCGTCCCAGTGCTCCGTCAGGTTGACCCGGATATCTCCTTCCCGGACGATGATATCATTTTTATCCGCTTCATAACCGTCGCGCTTCATGCTGAGCCAGGCCATGGCGCCTGTAGATGCAAAAAGCGGATGCGTGTCATAGCCCGGCATGCCTTCCGTCAGGTTTTCCGTTTTGCCTGTCTCCACATCATAGGCATACAGGTCTGAGTTGGTGCTCAGGGCGTACTCTTTGCCGAATTTCTTTTTCGTCACATACACGATCTTTTTGCTGTCGGCGCTCCAGGTATAGTCGTCCGGTCCTCCGAAGGGCTTCATCGGGCAGTCGTAGGGCTCCCCTTCCATGATATCTTTTCCACTGACTTCCAAGCCTTTATGAACAAAGATATGGCTGAATTTGCCATCTTCCCATGTATCCCAATGGCGGTACATCAGATCATCGTATATCATGGCATTGGACTTTTGCATGGTGGGATAATAGTCGCTGCCAAATACCTTTTTAACCTTCACATCCTGAATGGTGATGCGGTATTTGCCGTCGGGCGACACATGCTTGTCGGGCACCAGCCTTTCACCGCCTTCTATCTCAATCGCTTCGCCGCCCTCCACGGGTACCATGTATTGCTTTACCGACGATGCATTGGCTTCAATGTCAAAGGTACGCACATTGTAAATGACTGATTTACCGTCTTTTGTGATGCCGACGACGCTCACCCTGCCCAACTTCCACAGCAGCTCGGGCGTCATGACATCCTGTGCAAAGATGCCTGTGCAGAAAAAGGCAAACAGGAAAAATAATGCTGATTTTTTCATGGTATTACGGGTATTTAGTTCGATGCGAATAAAAGGAAAAAGGCGCTTATTTGGAAATCCGTTTTATGAAAATACGGCATAATTTCACCCATAAACATGTGGCTATACTCCGTGATAGTGTTCCAACTGCCATGCTTGTACGTGACTGATGCCCTGTATATTACCAAAATGTACATCGTCCATGGTTACAAGGTATTTGGGATAATTATCCTGAATGCGAAGCAAATTCCCGGTTTCCCGTGCCATTGTATCCTCGCTCTCAATTAAATAGGCCACTTGAAAATACAGGACCTTGTTGCCGTAATGGGCGATAAAATCAATTTCCCCATTGTTGAGAATACCGACAAAAACCCTGTATCCTTTGCGCAGAAGCGACAGGTAAACATAATTTTCGAGCGATGCGGCCGGGTTAAAATAAGTTTCGCCGTAAAGAAAATTGCGAAAGCTCAGGTCATTCAGATAAAACTTCCGCTCCTGCTTCAGTATCTGTTTATTTTTAATGTGATACCGCTCCGCGCCATGAGCTATCAATGCCTGAGTCAGAAAATTTACATAATCGGAAACTGTTTCATAATTGACTCTCCTTCCGGTGGATCTGAAATATTTGACGATGCTGTTTACGGAAGTCATATTTCCCGTATTCAGTATGATATATTTAAAAATCATTTCCAGCAAAGCAGTATCCTTGATTTTGTGCCGCTCTATGATATCCCGCAAAATAATGGCATTTTTGACGCTTTCCACATAAT
>WGED01000128.1 GCA_015492915.1 Cyclobacteriaceae bacterium | reverse complement strand
TGAAGACGCCTTCGCCGACGATCTGATCAAGGGCGGGGAGTATATGTACCGCCGCGATTATGTCAAGGCGATTGATGCTTTCAAAAAGTATCTTGAAAAGAATCCTCTCAGCCTCGAAGCGCTGGCTAACCTGGCAGAGATCAGTTATTACCGCGGCATTAACGGCAGGGCGCTGGTTTACTGCCGGGAAGCGCTCAGCATCAATGCCTATGACCCGCATACGAATTTTGTCTTTGCCAACATTTCAAAGGACAACGGCCATGATGCCGACGCCGAAGACGGCTTCCGCTTTGCCATGCGCGACCCCACGTACAGAAGCCCCTCGCTGGCATTGCTGGCGGAAATGCGACTGGCGAAAGCGCAATACGCGGATGCCGTGGCGCTGGCAGAGGAAGCCCTGAACAGCAACCGGAAAAACATAAAGGCCCGGAAAGTGATGGCTATGGCGTACCGGAAATCGGGACAGACCGACAAGGCACGGCATGCGCTTGCAACGCTGCTCGAGCTCGATCCGCTCAACCATTTCGCGCTGTTTGAAAAATACCTTATTTCCCATGATGAAAAGGCAAAAAGTGAATTCGTCAATTCTTTCAACAATGAGATGGCGAAAGAAGAATACCTTGAAATCGGTATTGACTACGCAAAAGCAGGGCAGCAGGATGCTGCCATTGAGGTGCTGAAGCTGGCGCCGTCACATCCTGTGGCAGATTACTGGCTGGCCTTCCTGACCAAAGACGAGCAATATCTCGACAAGGCCCTCGAAGCGGATCCGCTCATGGTATTCCCCTTCCGCACCGAAACACAGAAGGTGCTCCTATGGGCAAATTCCGTCAAAAAGTCATGGAAAACGAACTATTATCTGGCGCTTATTTCGTGGAACAGGGGCAGGGACACGGATGCCCTGGCCCTATTGAAGGTTTGGGGTGACAAGCCGGATTTTGCACCGTATTATCATTCGAGGGCACACCTCGCGGGCATCACCACCGACGAAGCTTCGAAAGATATGTACAAGGCCCTTGCCATCAGCCCCGGGCAGTGGCGGTTGTACAGGGACATCACGGTGATGCACCAGCAGCGGGGCGAGTATGAAAAAGCCCTGGAAATCATAAAAAAAGGAAATGAAAAATTTCCGGAAAATTTCATCATCGACATTCTCTATGCGCACACCCTCAGCCTGCTGGAGCGCTATGAAGAATCGCTTAAAATTCTGGCAAACATCAACGTGCTGCCCTTCGAAGGGGAAAACCGCGCGCAAAACGTGTATGTGCACGACAACCTGATGCTGGCAATGAAAAGCTTTGAAAAAGGAAAATATAAAAAGGCATTGCAGTACCTTTCCAAATCCGAACTCTATCCCGAAAACCTCGGTTCGGGCAGCCCGAGCTACCCCGACTACCGCGCACAGCACCTCATCCGTGCCCTGGTCTATGAAAAGCAAGGTAAAAAAGATCCCGCACGACAGGAGTATGAGAAAATCCTCACTTACCGTAATCCCAACATGAAAGGCCCCGGCGCCCCCCGCAACAGGCTTGCCCATATCTTTGCGCTTGCAAAAACGGGCAAAACTCATGAAGCAGAGAAGCTGGCCGCCGAATGGGCCGCCGCCGGCAAGGGCTACGCAGGCCGTCTGGCCAAAGCAGCCGTTGAAAAAAATGTGGATTCCATAGGTGCAATTTTCAAAGAATGGCCTCTAAATGTTAAATCGCCCAATGAATATCTGACCATGAAGGAGATCACAACCCTGACGTCTTTATTCAACCGGGAAAATTAAACCAAACGGGGTAATGAATTCGTTCCATAAAAAAGCCTTTCATTTCATTGCAGCATCGCTGTTTATGGTGATATACGGTGCACCCCGCGATGGTCACGCGGATGATTTTGGGTATCTCCTCAACGACGACAACGATTGTGCCCTCTGGTGGGCCGAAGGCGCTTACAAAGTGATGCAGCAAGGTCCCGTGCCCTTGGCCAAATCGAAATCAGTGCATCTGAAGGCAGCGATGAATGAGTTTGAATCGTTTCAGGTTGTGCTACGCCCGCACCGGTCCCTTGAGCACCTGCGCATTGAGGCCGGGAGCCTGACATGCCAATCGGGCCATGTCATTCCGGCCGCGCAGTTTACCATCCGTACAGTGGAATACGTTCATGTGATCCGCCCCACCGATTACTACGGCAAACCGGGATGGTACCCCGATCCGTTGCCTTTGATGACAAAGCCGGCCAGCCTTTCGGCAAACCAAAACCACCCTTTTTGGATCACCGTCAAAGTGCCCGAATCAGCGGTGGCGGGAAAATATTCGGGAATATTAAAACTGAAAGCCGACGGATGGGAAAAAAGCATCCCCATCGAGCTGGAAGTATGGAACTTTGCATTACCCGGTAAACCGGCGATTAGGTCTGCTTTCGGCATCAGTCCGGACCGCATACGGCAATACCACCACCTTACCGGCGACGATGAACTCAAAACGGTCACAGACCTGTATTACCGCGCCATGAGCGAGTATAAAATTGCCCCGACATCACCGTTCAGGCTGTATCCGATGAAGGTATCGGTGGAGGGGCTTTTCTGGAAAGGCGGCATTTTTACAAGTGATACAGTTTTCGCGGGGCAGAAAGCCCTGAAAATCACAGACAACGACGCCGAAGAGAACATCGAAGCGGCTACGACAAAATTGATACCTGTTGACCCTTCAAAAAAATACCTGCTCCGCTGGAACGTGCGCACGCGAAAGCCGGATCAGAAATACTGTGTGCTCGTGCAGTGCTATGATAATGACCGGGATCTCATGCCTTTTGAAAACAGGATGGATGTATTTACCGGCTCCGCACAGTGGGGCGCCGACACCCTCAACATGCGCCCTTTCCGCAAGGAGATACACTACGTGACCGTGCACCTGTTTCCCGTATTCCGCGATCTCAGCGGTAGGCACACGGGCACGGCGTGGTTCGACAATGTGCGGTTTGCTGCAGTCGGTGAAGACACCAACCTCATCCCACAGGGTGATTTCGAAGTGACGCCGGAAGCATTGAAGGTGCAGGTTGATTTCTCCGATTTCGATGTTGCGGGCGAGCAGTATCTCGACGGGCTGGGCTTCAATGCCTTTCACCTTCCGCTCGAAGGGCTGCCTTCCGGCAATTTTTACACGCAAAAAAGGGGCGTTTTTCATGGCTTTGCGCAAGGCACGCCGGAGTATGACAAAATGATGAAAAAATACCTCGGCATCGTGCAGGACCACCTCGAAGCCAAAGGCTGGCTGGGAAAGGAATACGTTTACTGGTTTGATGAGCCGAACACGGAGAATTACCCGTTTGTGCGCGAGGGCATGGAGATTATTCACCGTGCCGCACCAAAGATTACCAGGTTTATCACGGAGCATCAGCCGGGCCCCGATATCATGGACGTCACGGAGATCAGTTGCACCGTCATTGGCAAGCTGGACCCCGCCGTCATCAAAGACCTGACAGCCAAAGGGCGTGAATTCTGGTCATACGTGTGCTGCTGCCCCAAGGCGCCCTATCTCAGCCTATTCATAGACCATGATGCCATCAACATGCGCATGTGGCTTTGGCTGTCGTACAAATACCGACTGAAAGGCATCCTCGTGTGGTCTGCCAATTACTGGAACTCCCCCACGGCTTCGCCGAAAAATTACCTTCAAAATCCATGGGAAGACCCCATGTCGTACACCACGGGGTACGGGTTTCCCTGGGGCAAGCAGGCCGGCTGGGGCAACGGCGACGGCCGGTTTTTCTACCCTCCCGACAGATATCCGAATGAAAATACCCAAAAAGTCATGGAAGGCCCGGTGCCCTGCATACGGC
>WGED01000127.1 GCA_015492915.1 Cyclobacteriaceae bacterium | reverse complement strand
TGCGACATACAGGGGAGATATTTTCTTCTTGCGAAAGTAACTTTTAGTATCCTGCCAAGGTATTAATAATTAGATGTTATTTCAAAAAATAAAGATGGTCCTTTTTACAATTTTCGAAGATAATTTTTCAAAAAAATGCATGGTATTCATGAACGGGCCAAATGATTAAAACAAAAAAACAATCTCATTCCCAATTGGAATGAAAACGAATAATGCTATTTTTATGCACTACATTAACTTCAGAAAGTACCATTTAAAAATCGACCTATCATGAAAAAGATCATAGTTCCCACAGATTTTTCAAATCAGGCTAAATACGCCCTCGATCTGGCCGCTGAAATCGCGGAAAAAGCGGGCGCTCAGATTGTCTTATTGCACGTGATCGAATATGCCAAAACACAAACGACCTTTATCGGCAGTTATGCCCTCAACACCATGGGCACTATATCGACCGGAGTGGATATGGACGACATTTACTATATTGAACTCTACAAGCGGCGCAGGCAACAAATGGCTGATGTGATTGCCGACCCTTCCTATGCCAACATCAAAATTGTCGATAAAATTATGCTTGGCAATCCATATTATGCAATAGAAGAAGAAATCACTTCTTCAGATGCTGACCTGATCGTGATGGGCACCACCGGTGTGAGCGACTGGGAAGAAAGCCTCATCGGATCTACGGCAGAAAAAGTCGTCCGATATGCAAGTTGTCCGGTGCTCACGCTCAGAAATCCTATTCGACTTCAAAACATAAACAGGATCGTGCTTGCCTGCGATTTCAAAGAACAAAAGCCGGTGTATATCAGCAGTGTACAGATGATCCAAAAGCTGTTTGAGGCAGAATTGCACCTTGTATATATCAATACACCTAATCATTTTATCAATGAGCGGGATATCATCAGGGGCATGAGAAAATTTGCAAAAGACAACGGCCTGGATAATCATCATATCCATGTTTATTGCCACAAGCATGAAGAAGAGGGCATTGTCTGGTTTACAGAAGACCACCGAATGGATATGGTGATGCTGGCCACAGAAGGGCGAACCGGCATATCGAGACTTTTTGAGCGCAGCATTGCCGAAGATGTAGTGAACTTCTCAAAAAAACCGGTGATCACCTTCAACATCCACCGCATGAAAAAATAGTCTTTTTCTCATAGAAGCCAACCGGATCATTTCCCGAAGCCTGTTACCATGAATCAATATATGGAGCATTTTTATACATGGATGGAGCGCAGTCTGGGACTGTCGGAGGAAACATCCCAAAATCTCCTGCAAACGGTCGTGATCATCGTTTTGCTTCTTTTGATCAACCGGCTGATCCGATATATCATTTTCATCAAGTCGAAGGATGTGCAATATCGCTACCGGCTGATGAAAAGTCAGGATTATATTATTTTTCTCATTGGCTTTATTCTCGTTATCCCTATCTGGATACAGGAATTCAAATCAATGGCTACTTTCTTCGGCCTGTTCGGTGCGGGTGTCGCCATTGCCCTGCGCGAACCCGTGAGCGATCTGGCAGGTTGGTTTTTTATCGTATGGCGCAAACCGTTTGTCGTCGGTGACCGCATCCAGATCGGTGAAAATGCCGGCGATGTCATTGATATCAGGATATTTCAATTCACCATTATTGAAATCGGCAACTGGGTAGACGCCGACCAGAGCACGGGGCGCATCATGCACATACCCAATTCCCATGTTTTCAAACACTCCCTCGCCAACTACTCCACGGGATTTAACTATATATGGAACGAAATTCATGTCCTCATCACTTTTGAGAGCGACTGGCAGAAAGCCAAAGAGATACTCACGGAAATCGTCAATGAAAAATCGATGAATATTTCGAAGATCGTCGAAAAAAAAATCAGGGAAGCCAGCATGAAGTACATGATCTTTTACAAAAACCTGACGCCGATCGTTTATACCTCTGTGAAAGATTCCGGAGTGCAACTCACCATGCGGTTTTTGTGCGATCCGCGGCGCAGGCGGGGTTACAGTGAGTCGATCTGGGAGGCGGTGCTGACCGAATTTGCCAAACACGACGATATTGATTTTGCCTACCCAACCACTAGGTTTTACAACAATGCAACCGAAGGTAAGCCCGGCACGAAGCCTCCCTCATCCCCTGCCGCTGAGGCGCCCACTAAGGCGTGAGCGAGGCTACCCATTCCCTGACAAGGGCGACGCCCTCATCGTGCCTTAATTTTCGTCCCAGTTCGGGCATCATCACCCCCGGGTCGAGCGACTGCATGCGATAGATCAGAATGGATTCGTCGGGCTTGCCCGGCACGATGTCGTATTGCAGGCCACCCGAGCCGGCGCCTGCCGCTACCGGCGCTTTATAGAACCCCAACGTGAAATCGGTCGGTGAACATATGCTCAGATCAAGGCCGGAGTTTTTGCCGGGGCCTTCGGGCCGGTGGCAATGTGCACAGTTGATCTCCAGGTATGCCCTCGCCCGGTCATTCAAAGTGCCTGAATTTTCATCATTCCACACAGCCACCTTCGGGACAGCAGAAATATCAGGAAGGCCCGAGAGCACACCGGCCTCATGAAGCATCAAAAGCTGGTTTTTGTCATTGACGGTTTTATTCAGTTGCCGGGCAGTGGGCCCGATAGGTGCTATAGCCCCCGACCGCTCATGACAGCTCTTGCACTGCGCCATACTCGGCACACTGTAGGTAAACGTTCCCTTGCCATTAAGGGTCAACTCCTCATCCTTACCTGTGATCTCGAGAAAAGCATCGGTCTGCTCATCATTCCACACGTATGGCAAGGCTTTCCATCCGTCATCTTCCCGGATAAGCAATCGTGTCTCAATGATCTTTCCCTTGCCCGCTCCCAGTTGCGCATCGTCATAATAAAAATTTTTGATCAGCACGGCGCCGACAGGGAAATCAAGCACTTCCTTCTCCTGATAAGCTGCCTGACTGCCTTCGGGTATGAAAATAAAGCGTTTTTTCAATGCATAATCAGTAAACAGGGGTGTGTTCAGATCATAGGGATATACGTTCGCTGCAGGTTCCAGGTCTGCAGGATTCCCCCTGAAAAAACCGTATTCCGACAGTTTCATTTTGCCCACTTTTTCATAGTTTACCGGCAGGGAGACCTCTTCTTCGATGATGACAACATCCTTTTCTTTTTTGGCCTGTGAGCACCCTGCGGCTATCAGCAATATCAAAAACAGTTTCTTAGTCATGGATTTTAAACCTTTTTTATAATTCACAATCGAGCAAGCCCGGATCAGAGGATAATCCTTCAAAATCATTGGCTGCGTCGAGCACGGCCACTTTCACGTCGTCTTTCTCCCGCACACATATTTTGTATTCAGGATTGGGCTGCCCATCCGGCAGTAGGTAACCGGGTGCTTTGATGCCGTCCCACGCGATTTGCGGTGGCTTCAGGCCAAATTTAAAAATGAACAACTTACCGAATTCATTGCCTAGGTCCGGAATCAGGTGACTGTTGGAAAACCAGTTGTCATGAAGATAGACCCTACGCGGGTAGGGATTGTAATTCGTGTCCATTTTATAGTTGCGGTTTACTCCCTGCGCCCCTGTCTGCCGCTGCTTACCCGAAGGTTCCTGACGCATGGCGGCCACCAACTCATAGCTCACAATGCCCGCCCCGATGGTTTTGTTGTCAATTACCCTGTTGTCGTAAATCTCCACATCTTCCGTGGCCAGCACCAGAAAGCCCGTGCCCGGCGGCACTACGCCGACAATATTGCCTTTCGGAGCGAAATTTTTGAGGTTATTGTCATGGATGTAATTGTTAAAAGCTTTGATGTTGCTACCGTATCTGGTCAGTCCCGGCAAATCGAAGATCAGGATACCGCCGGTGTTTTCATAGGCCTCGTTGCCCTCGATGATGACATTTTCACAATTTTCGCTCTCTATGCCCGCCACATTCCAATAGACAACATTGTTGCGGATCACTACATCTTCGGACTGACCCACGTAAATGCCCGCATCGCTGGCGCCGAGCACTTCGCAATGCTCCACCACTACCCTTTTCGACAAAACGGGGTATAATCCATAGGCGCCGTTTTGCTCTTTCACGGTGCCGGTCCATGCCGATTTGATGTTTCTGAAGGTGATGCCGTCCGTATCGGTCACCTTGATGTTGTCGCCTGCCGCATCTTCAATTGCGAAGTTTTCCAATACGATATTGGTGCAATTGGCTACCCTGAGGCCTTCGGCGCCTGATTCCTGCGGTTTGAATGATAAAATGGTTTTATCGGGGCCTTTACCTCGGATGGCAATGTTGTTCTTGCCCTCAAGAATCAGGCTGTTTTTAAATGCAAAATGGCCCTCCGGCAATTCAATAACACTACTGTCTCCGGCCAGCATCAGTTGGGCCGACAGCGATTTTTCGATGCTTTTATAATGCCGCTCCGGGTTATATTCGGGCATTTTGCTGCAGGATGCCAGGACCAGCAAACTACAGAAGAGGAAGATCGGTTTTTTCACAAGACTTAAATATTAGTAAATTCCGAAGATAATATTTCTTCCGTATTTTCATGAGAAATCGGCTATTTTTCAAACAGTATTTTACAGAAGGCCTCAATGACGACCTCCGTTTCAGGACCAATTGATATGTTCCTGTTTTTCAGTTCTTTAATATCCGCATAACTCTCTCCAACTCTTCCTGATCATTTGCATTGAGCAGTACCTGCGGGTCAGAGGGTTGTAATATCTCTGCGTTGGAATTGATCAGTGCCTTCCGCGGGCATGAAAAACCGAGGGAGAGGAAATGCAGCAGGATGGGATAGGCTTTTGGCTCCCAGATGGTTACGAGCGGGTCGGGCAGCCCTGTCTCCTCATTGTGAAAGGCGGTGGCGGTTTTTGACGGATTTCTGCCCGCCATGAGTTCGTGCAATGCTTTTTCGTCGAGCAGGGGGATATCGCAGGCCACTACCAGCCACGCCTGGTTGGGAAATTTTCTGAATGCACTCAATATGGCCCCGTATGGCCCCAGACCCTCGATGCTGTCGGTGATCACCTCAAAAATGCCCTCAAACTCAT
>WGED01000126.1 GCA_015492915.1 Cyclobacteriaceae bacterium | reverse complement strand
CGCTGCGAATCCTGAACCGAACCGGAGAGCCGCTGTCTTTTTGAGATGCCGGAGACCTGCCTCTTGCCGAACCACCCTGCTAAAACTTCAGACCCTTGCGAAGGCTCGCAGCCTTCGCAAGGGTTAGGCTCCTCATGCCTATGCCATGCGGATGGCAGCCGTTCCTGATGCCGAGCAGGGAATACGAAAAAACAGGAGACCCGAATGCGATTGGTTAGGGACGTATTCATCCCTTTTCTCACTCCCCCCGTAGCTGCCCGTTCCAGCGTCCCTGCTTTGCTCTTCCACTTCTCGGCGGGTCGTGTGAATAATGAAATCTATCCTGCCCCGTTATTTTTCGGTCTGTACAAGCAGCTAATACTGCTGTCGTGCTTTTCTTTGAAATATGTTCTTCTCAGGCGATCACACAAAAGCTATGCCGGGTGCCGGCGTTTTTGGGACAGAACAGGCAGCCTGGATTTGGATTCTGAACGAAATCGTGTTAAAAATGCCGTTTGTCCATTCCATTTGAGGCAGAACATTTCAAATGTCTAATCGAAGTAAAGAGACTGGAAAATTCAATGAAAAACTTAACTAATCAGGGCAAAGCGGTTTGTTGTTATATTTTTATTTTATTGTTTCCGGTAATGTCTTTTTCTCAAGATATTACAACTCGGAATGGGGTTCGCTATATCAAAAATGACAAACTGCAGCAGCAAACGATGCGGAATTTTGATCTTCAGTTTGTCAGAAAGTACGGCGGCTTAGAGCTGGAGAGCGACGATATCATCTTATATGATCCGAGGAGTGTTGTCGTGGATGAGAATGGAAATCTTATTATTTTAGATTTCGTGCCGCCTTATATAAAAGTTTATGATTCCAAGGGTCAGTTTGTAATGAGCTTTGGCAATAAAGGGCAAGGACCAGGTGAGTTGACGACGCCAGTTGGCCTGGCTCTCAACTCTGAAGGCTATCTTTATATCGCAGAATTTAATAACAACATTACTATTTTGTCGCGAAATGGTAATTATATTAATAGGATATACCCAAGTGAACGAGAGAATCTTGTTGGATTTAGGATTAATCGAAGTGGAAACCTAATATTTGCCGTAACACCATGGTTGGTTTACATGCCCCCTGGCGATATGTATATCAATTCCGTAATGAGATTACTTGACCCAAGCGGCGCATTGATCAAAGGGTTCGGGGAAATACATACGTATGATGACCAGACGATAAGTCGAGTAGCCAACAATGTGTCGTTTTTCATAGATGAACAGGATTATATATATGTAACTTATCGTTATCAAAACCGAATCGAAAAATATTCTCCTGGCGGCGATTTGTTACTGTCGATTTCTCGGAAACTTGCTTTTTCAGTTACCCAAAACCCGAAGGCTATATTGAAAAAAAGAAAAAATGGCGTCATTTATGGTGTTGATGCGCCGACCATGAATATTGTTTCCTGTGGGATAGGTACAGACGAAAAAGGTAGAATATGGGTGATGACATTTTCAAGACAGCCCATGTACGAAAAAAACAATATCGTTGCAGATGGCGAAACCAATTATACAAAACTGGAAATATATGATGCTGATGGCCTTTTGATTGATGAGATTCCTTTACAGGATGATTTTGCTCCATCTTTGAATAATACCATCTATATCAAAGGAAGGAGGCTGTTTCTCATAAACAAGAATGATGCGTCGATATCGGAATATGAGATCGTAAATTAGCACGGTTTAACAAATGAGTGAAAAATGAAAAAACTTTTTGGCTCTTCCTCAAATCGTGTGGGTAGAGCAGGATTTAGCGCTTGTGTAAGGATACCAGTCCTCCGAGATGGAAATAAATCGCGTTGATAAAGCGCAGTTTGTTTCGAAACCCTTGGCTGCGTGCTTCGATCATATTTATTGTGCAGTTTATACTCTCAGCAAGCGCATTTGTCGCTATCAAAATGATGGTTTTGAGAATGCCTCCCCCAGGTGCTTTTTGATCATGCGGGCAACTTTTTTCATCGGCTCTACACGGCTTCTGATTATCCGGAAAACCAGCAGTCAGGCTATGTAGTCTATTTGCGACTATTGAGACATTAATTCGTGATGAATGTGAAGCTTGAATTAGGCTCAGCCATTTGAACAGATAAAAATCGTCTGATACTGGCAGGTATCCAGATGGCACCATTGCCTTTGTTCGCTTGTCATAGCCCGGAGCTGATAGGCCGCAAAGCCGTCGGTTTAGAGCGGCCCCGGTTTCGAGCTCAACATGACGATGACCTGGCCGGGTCAGTTTTCAGAGAAAGCTCAACATCGACGACGTGCCAGGGCTTTCGATATCGAGAATTTTTTGATAGAGGTCTTTATCTCGCATAGTGTACCCTCATGTTTTTGTAATCCGTTAGTATGGATTCACAGGGCAAAAAATCCGCTGAGGAGGACATGCCAATAATACGACCTCTGCTATAAGTTTGCCAAGAATTTTCGGAGAGTTTTTGAAAATCAACCCACACGATTTGAGGAAGAGCCAAAAACGTAAATTGTATTATGATATGTACAAATCAGATAATTTTGACTATGAGTTCACTCTGTCGGGGTTACCAGTCCTGGAATATTTTGACATGAATGATTCTTTCTTCGCGGGTGTCAGGGATTCAACGTTGTATATATGGAAGATGTG
>WGED01000125.1 GCA_015492915.1 Cyclobacteriaceae bacterium | reverse complement strand
GAAGTAACTTACCCACAAACCAATTGACTATGATCATTTTTATCACAGGCGGACAACGCAGTGGCAAAAGTGCTTTTGGGCAAAAAAAGGCACTGGAGCTAAGCAGCAGACCCGTTTATCTGGCCACATCACGCAAATGGGATGCAGACCATGCACAAAGGATCAGTCGGCACCGCAAAGACCGTGATGAACGGTGGACTACCCTAGAAGAAGAAAAATACCTCAGCCATCATGACTTTTGCGGCAAAACCGTACTGCTCGATTGCATCACGCTCTGGCTGACAAACCTGTTTACGGACAATAGCTTTGATGTGGAAAAAGCACTGGACGAAGCCAAAAATGAGTTGGAGATGCTGCTCAGGCAAAAGGCTGATTTCCTGATCATCAGCAATGAGACAGGCATGGGCGTGCATGCCGAAACGGAGGCCGGCAGGAAGTTCACCGACCTGCAGGGATGGGTCAATCAATTCATCGCCGGCAAAGCCGACGAGGTATATCTGATGATCTCGGGCATACCCTTACAAATAAAATAGCCTGTTTTCCATACCATGAAAATGGAAGGTTGAACCCCATCCCCGGTCGTAGCGTCCGCTACGACATCATGTTTTCCTTCACTACGAACAACTGATCACGACAAGTACTCTTTCGGGAATTTCCACGGCCCGCGATATTCGGGGATGGCCAATTTAGCGGCTTCCTCATCACCGACGATCTTTTCGGTTTCGGGATCGAATTTTATGGACCTGCCGAGCTTTAACGACAACAAACTCAGTCCGATCGGCACATCCACTTTCACATGGTACTCGGGATTGCAGGATGGTTGCTTGCGCGATTTTATGCATTCCACCCACTCCAACTCCTGACCGGGCGATGACGGAATCGACTCCGGCGGGGTTTCCATTCCTTTCATACGGTCTCCCTCGGGAATGAGAAAATGCGACGAGTAATCCGTGATCAAAGTGCCGTTTTCTCCATGGAAATAAATCCCCAGGCGCCTGCGCGTACCGGTTTCATAGCCTTTGCCCGATTTGTCCATACCCTGAAAAGCCCAGCCGTGGCTGTTGGTCAGCGACATCATCCACGTCATGGTAAGGTTGGGGTATTTCCAAAGTACTTCATGATTGTCATAGGCATCGCCGTCGTCACGGATAATGTAGCGGCCGCCCATTGCCGAGACCTCGCTGGGATAATCCAGATTGAGCGCCCAGACAGGCAGATCGGTTATGTGCGGCGCCATGCCGGGTGTCCAGCCGCCGCTGTAATCATACCAAAAGCCATGATAAAAAGCATCTTTTACCAGGTTTGGATTGAACGGATGCCTGGGTGCAGGCCCCATCCACATGTCCCAGTCCAGCCCTTTAGGGATGTTTGTTGTGTTATTCCCCAGCCCGATGCCGTCCGGCGCTTCGTTCATCACAAAGAAGGTGCGTACCGTGCCGATACTGCCCAGGTTTCCCGAGCGAACCAGTTCGACCATCCGCCGGTAATGGTCGCCGGCATGAATCTGTGTGCCTATCTGACAAATGACATTGTGCTTTTGGATGGCATTGCGAACGGCCAGGCTCTCACCGAGGTGCATGGTCATGGGTTTCTGCAGGTAAATATCCAGTCCCGCCTCGGCCGCTTCGATGGCCTGCAGGGCGTGCCAGTGGGCAGGTGTGCCGATGATCACGCCGTCCAGCCCTTTGTGCTGCAACAACTCCCGGTAGTCGCTGTAACCCTTGCATTTGTATTTTTTCACAACCTTATCAAGGCGCTCCTGCCATACATCGCAGGCGGCGGTTACCACTACGTCGGGATGCGATGCCGCCGCCTTCAGATTTGCGCTGCCCATGTGGCCGCATCCGATGATCCCGATGTTGATTTTATCGTTTGCCGAAATGGCCCTGCCACCTTTTGACAGAGTAGATTTTAAGATCAGCGGAGTGCCAATGGCTGCCATCGAAGTCGTTTTCACGAACTTCCTTCTGGAAAATGGTGAATTTTTCATGTCAATGAATTTTGTTTATCGGTTCTTTTTCAAAATCTATTATCGGCGCCAACGGGTTGTTAAAGGCATCCCAGAGCGCTTCGGATATCTTTTTTGGGGGCTTGCCCCCTCTATGCACAATCAGCCTGTACCGTAGAATCAGCGGTTTTTTTGTGCTCAGCAGATACCTTGTATTGGGCGCGGGGAAGGTAGGCTGCACCCATGCCAGATTGGGGTATTCTTTCCAGACGCCGGGATAGTCGGGATTGCCCTGATATTGCAGGATCATCAATCCCGAAGTTGCATCACTGCCTTTGAAAATACCGTTAAAATCAGACCATGCACGGTGCGGGTTTGCGCCTTCTTCATCAGTGAAATAGGATATGTCCTGATTAACAGGGGTTTGCAGTCGCACATTCAATCCGCCATACCGGTTGGTTTCACGGGTGGCAATGGTCACACTGTCCTTCAGTGCCTTCAGCTTTATGGTCAGGTCGATGATGCGCTTGTCTTCAGATTCCTTATAAACCCTAATCACCGCCACTTCACGGACGATGGGCTCTTTATCCCATTCCCACAGATTTTCCGCCACCACCTGTGCGAAGACAGGCCCGCCGCTGAGCTCAATATTTCCCGTCGGGTGGGCGAATATCCTCTGCAGGGCGTAGATATCGCCC
>WGED01000124.1 GCA_015492915.1 Cyclobacteriaceae bacterium | reverse complement strand
ATATAAATGGGGATGAAATTAATGAATTAATTATTGCCGGGTTATGGATACCTATCAAAGTTTTTGGTCAAGAAAACAACAAATTGGTTGATCAGACTAAACGGTATTTCACAAAGAAATATCATGGCCTGTGGATTACTCTTTTAGCTGAAGATTTTAATAATGATGGTAAGCTTGATCTGGTTGCAGGAAACCTGGGATTGAATTCTCAATTCCATGCAACTGAAAATGAACCGGCTGAATTATTTTACAAAGATTTTGATAACAACGGTTCAATCGATCCAATACTCTGTTTTTTTATCCAGGGAAAAAGTTATCCTTATATCACGAGAAAGGAGTTGATAAAACAAATGGGATGGATGGAAAAGAAATTCCCTACTTTTGAGAGTTATGCTGATGCCACGATTCATGATCTTTTCACCGATAAGGAATTAAAAAATACAGGGTATTTAATGGTCAATCACCCTGCTACTACCTATTTCGAATGGGATCAGGCCAGCGTTAAATTCATTGAAAAACCTTTACCCATTGAAGCGCAATACGCCCCGATATATACTATTACAAGTCTTGATTATGACCGGGATGGCAACAGAGACCTTTTGCTCTGTGGCAACATCAATAATGCCCGGATCAGATTTGGAAAATACGATGCTAATTATGGCCTCTTGTTAAAAGGGGATGGTCAGGGAAAGTTTTATCATATCCCTCAATATGAATCCGGTTTTAAATTAAATGGCGATGTGAGAAGCGTTATTCAGATGGACTCGATACTCTTTTTCGGTATCAACGGCAGAGAAGTTGTGACATATATGGAAAATCAAAAACCCTGAAATCGCAATATTCATTTCCTCATCTCCTCCAGGTACTCTTCAATATTTTTTCTCACTTCCACCGGTTCAGGAAATACCTTATCGTAAGGCCTTCTCGACATGACGATGCTGTTGCCGTTGTATTCCATCTTTCTGTAGCCGAAAAGATGTAACAGGGAAATGACCTTCCAGCGGGCAATGGTCTTATCGATTAAATAAGCGTTTTGGCCATTGTTCAGTTTTTTAATGCCGGGAAACAGGCTGATGGTGCTATCCAGCTTCCATTTACGGGTGCGGTTTGAGAGTCTGAACCAGAAAGGCTTGATCTCCTTGACGATAAAAAAGCCGTCACGACCCTGAGGCTGGTAGAGAGGCATGAAAATCCTGCCGCTTCTCGGGGCCTTGATTTTGCCGTTTTTATCATAGGCTATCGTCTGACCGGCTTTTACTTTCTGAAAGTTGACAAAACCTTCTTTCATCCTGAAATTATCACAGTCATCGATCAGGTGGCGGTATTTAATCTCATAAATACGCCTTTTTCCCATGGTGTTTTTTTTCAGTGTCACTTTGTGACTGTTGAAATCGGGGATGTCCTTTTTTTTAAGGCATTTAAGCTTGTGAAGCATTAGCCAGATAAATGCCACATGATTTTCAAACGACGAAACTGCCTCATGTTGCCCCGCTTCGAAGAGAACGGCGGGCACACCTAATTCACTGAAAAAGCTGAACATCGGTCCGTCGAGCAGCTCTTCCAGGCCAAGTACGAGATGCACGGGAAGGTTTTGTATGAGCTTTCTGTTTTTCAGGGTGTCACTGATGGAAACAAAGGGTACACTTTGCGATGAGGTTGTGTGTAGATCAAAAACCAGAGTAAGGTGGTCATTGGCCACGATATCTTTCAGGACTGAGAGAATCTCAATTTTTTCATGGTATTCCTGTATAATTTCTCGCTCTTCTTTGGGGATGATGCATCCCGGAAACCATATTCTGTTCAGATCTTTACCGATATACCTCTTTTTTTGCTCTATGGCTTTCAGATTTCCTGATATCGCGTAAAAATTACCCTTGAATTCAGGCCTGAGATTGTGCAGTTCATCGAGCACTTTTTTCAAGGCGTAAACTCCCGCTAGCTCATTGCCGTGTATTGCGCCAAAAAAGACAAGATTAGGCCCGGGGATGTCGCCTTGATACGATCCGATAATCCTGTGGAAAGTATCAATTTTGGGGATGAATTCTGAGATGTTGGCGTAGCTGAAAGGCATTATTCAAGATCTCGTAAGAGTTTGGCGGATACTTTTACAAAATGACGGTCTGTGACCACCCCGACAAGCCGCTTGTCCTGCACTACCGTAAGGCAGCTTGTTTTCTCTTCGATCATCGTGTTGAGCGCGTCGCGGATGCTGGTCTCCGGTGACACGGACACGGGGTTTTTGATCATCACATCTTTAATTCTTGAATTTTGCTTCTTTTCCTTACTTGTTTTGCATAAATAATTGACCAGAAGTCCGGCAGTCATCAGGCCGACGAGTTCCCCTTCTTCATTTTCCACAGGCACATCTTTTACCTGTTTCCAGTCCATAATGTTGGCCACAAGATCGATCAGGTCATTCTCATGCACCGTGACAATATCGGTGGTCATGATCTGGTCGATGTGGAGGTAATAATTGAGGAAGTTGCCTGCTTCATTGATATTGGCCGGACTCCATTTGTGTATCGGTGTCATTTCCTGTTGTCTGTTATAAATGGCGGCGGTAGTGGCGACCAGCGCCTGATCACGTGTACCTGTTTTTCTGAGTGAACTGTAGGATTCCAGCATCCACTGCGAACCCGTCTGTCCGGATTCAACCCTTTCTTCAATAATATTGAGAAAACGGTTTATGTCTTTTTCATCGACATTTTCCTTTCGGAGGCCTTCCCTGGCTATCGGCAACATCTCTTTCAGAATGAGCTCCTTAGCACTGATCCGGATGTTGTTGAACCATACGAAGCTGTTGTCGAGGCCGTCGCGGGCAGCTTTGAGGAAATTGGTTTTGGCTTCGTCAAATTCAAATTTTTTCTGCACATTTTTGTATTCATCGGGCAGGCCGGCCATCAATCCGAACCAGAAGGCGGCGTTAGCCACCTGGTCGATGATCGTCGGGCCCGAGGCGAGATAGCGGTTTTCAATCCTGAAATGTGGCTTGCCTTTGTAGATGCCGTAACACGGCCTGTTCCATTTGTAGATAGTACTGTTGTGTACCAGCAGGGCGTCAAGCGTCGGCACTTTGCCTTCTTCCAGCATCTTCATTGAATTGGTTTTCAAATCATTCATCAACAGCGTTTCGAATCGTACGATATCCTCCTTGAAAGCCTCCACTATAGATTCATAGATCCATTTATTTCCGAAGGATACCCTGGAACTTCGTTCGCGTAGATGATCCTTGGCCTGCCGTATGTCGATGGATTGCTGGAACAGGGCGATGCGTGTTTCGCGCCAAAGTCGTTTACCAAGTAGCAACGGTGAATTGGTAGATGCAGCCAACACAGGACCGGAGACAAGTTGCGCCCAGTTGTACAGATCGACGAACTCCTCGACACTGACCTGATAGTGTAACTGATAGGAGGTGTTGCAGCTTTCAAACATCACTGTATCGTGGGTCGTGATCAGCTCGTCGGTACCACTAATGTGGAACTCAAATTTCCCTCCTTTTAGCTTACTGAGGCCTTCCGCCAAGGCATAATAGCGATCGAGCGGCGTGATGTTGGAAATATCGAGGTCTTTGTGCCTGATAGTCGGCAGGATGCCTGTTAATATGGCTTTTGCATTATATTCCGACAAAACCTCATTGGCCACGGTGATCTTTTCTTTCAGATCCTGTTCAAGTGTTGTGAGGCAGGCTCCTCTAAACTCAAGTGGGTCGAGATTGATTTCGAGATTAAATTTGGCCAGTTCGGTCGTGAAGTGTTTGTCTTTGATTTTTGAGAGCGTGTCCAGAATGATGGGAGCCGGTCGCCACGTGTTGTCCACCAGGCACAATTCCTGTTCGGCGCCGATACGGCGTTTCCCTTCCTCGATCATGCCTTGCTCGATCATGTATTCGAGCGCTTTGATATCATTGAGCAGATATTTAATGAAGGTATCCTTTTCCTTGCTTCCTAATATGATGGATACTGTCTGGAGTCCCATGATTCGGCGATTTGTTTGGTAATGATAAAATAGGAGATTTCCATGAGAAAAGCATAAATTTTAAGAAAAATCACAAGGCAGGCCATCGAAAAATCCTTTGATATAGAGAATCTTAATGAAAGCGTTTGCCCGAAACTCACTATCTTTAATAGATCTTTCATAAAGGATAGGAGACTATGCCCCTTTCAGCTTTAAAACCAAAATATTTGCCATTTATTCATGGAAAATACACTACGGTGCCCGGACTAAAGTCCCTGGCGAAAGCGGCCGGAAGGGATCGTTTTATTTCCCAGATCGGTGATGATGTGCATGAGTATTTATCGAATAAAGAACTGTGCAGGAAGGAAGATTTGAGGCGGTATTATACCGAACAGGATTTTGATGAGCCGTTAAAAAAGGCAACCAATGAATATTTGGCAAACACCTTCCTGAAAGAATACCCGGAATTATTCAAGTTTCATGAAAAAAAAGGCATTTTTCATTTGGAATGCAGCCTGACAGGAGATGACCTGGAATTTGACAAAAGTTTCAATCTTTTCGATAATTCAAAGTACCTGTCGGCTTTTGATGCGCTTTGCTCGCAGGTGCCTGAAGACTTCGCTGTGCTTACTTTTGATGAAAACGGCGATAGTATCAGGTCCATTCATCTATGTGCGCCAAACTACTGGGCGCCTGAGGACAAGATCGGGAGAAATTTTGATGCGGTCCATGAGCCCGTGCCGGGGCTGGAAAAGATACGCCGGCATTATTACCCTTTGCTCAGGTCGATCATTGATAAAGGACCTTTTTACCGTTTTGGCTGGGGGATCGGGACAGACCGCAGGCTCAATCACCATCCGGAACCTCCTGCAGGCATACCTCATGACGAGTGGTATGGCCGTCGTTTTGATGCGGGAAATCCTGCGTTATATATCCGCACCGAACGACAGACACTCAGCGGAATCCCCGGGTTTCAGGCGTTGTTGTTCACCATACGCACTTATTTCTATGAGGTAAAATCCTTAGAAATTCATGAGAAAAAGGCATTAATTTCTGCCATCGAGAGCATGACGCCTGCCACGCTGCGATACAAAGGACTTGATAAATCAAAAGATGACATCATCGCCTGGCTCCGTGAGCTTATCACCAGAAATCAATAAGACGCACATCGAAGATCAGCAACGCGTTGGGAGGGATATTATTTCCGGCGCCTTTTTCACCCCAGGCCAGTTCGGGAGGGATAAAAAGCTTGTAGCGGCTTCCTTTTTTCATAAGTAAGAGTCCCTCGCGATGGCCTTCGATCAATTCTCTCATAACCACCTCATCAGACTCGTTATCGCGGAAAGTATCTTCGATCACTTTTCCGTTGAGAAGGGTGCAGCGTTGGTGGATGGTCACGATACTGTTTTCATCAGGGCGCGGCCCTTCACCTTCTTCGATGACCTTGTATTGGAGTTTCGATAATGTTTCACGGACACCTTCTTTTTTCCGGTTTTTAGCGAGGAAATCTTCTGCAGCTTTGCGATTGTATCCGCTTGAGCCTCTGCTTCTGCGATGTTTTTTGCGGTTTTTCATTTGAGAATGAGG